>NZ_JBCLNI010000017.1:0-73435 GCF_039062885.1 Blautia sp. 2227st1_G12_2227SCRN_220401
GTAATCCTCCTTAGCTCAGTCGGTAGAGCATGCGGCTGTTAACCGCAGTGTCGTTGGTTCGAGTCCAACAGGGGGAGCATGGTGCCATAGCCAAGTGGTAAGGCAAAGGTCTGCAACACCTCTATCCCCGGTTCAAATCCGGGTGGCACCTCTTAGAAAGCCCTGGAAAGATGAATTTCCAGGGCTTATTTTTCCTATAAAAATGTACTTGCTGAAGACCGTGAAGACAGACTTCTGGAAGATCGGACAGCATCCTTTCCTGATGCTGTCCGACAGATCAGGAATTTTTTCCGTAAGCAGGATTCGTTTACGATTATAAACCAGATGAAGGTACATGGCATCCTGAGCACGCAAAGCGTCATGCTCTGCAATGGCAGCTGCGATTTCGCGATGTGTTTCAATTGTTTCTTCGTGTAGAGCACCACTGGTTGATTCGACAAATAATGGAATAGAACTGTTAATTACGGGAATCAGCCGCGGAACAACAACATTTTTGCTACTCAGCGCGATCGCTGTATGAAATTCAATGTCTTTCTGGGTATGATCCACATGTTTTTTAATAATGATTCCATAAGAAAGTAATCAAACTTAATACACATATTCAATAAAAAAAGCAGAGCCCTGCACAACCAGGCAGAGTTCTGCTTTTTTGTCAATTATTGTGAAAATAGATCAATGAAGCAGGATCGGCAGAAGCTTTTTCCGCTTCAGCTGCCAGATCAGCTACAGGATCCGCAGAAGGTTTCCGAAGATCCATTCGGTAAAGATAAAAGATCCCACCGAAGAAACCGGGAATCAGTCCGGCGTATCCACCGGCACATAAGATCACAGTCAGCTTCACCATCAGTTCTGTCTGAAGTTCCAGACAAACAAGTAATCCTGCAAGAATTCCGGCTGCACTCCATCCAGCTGTCAAAAGTGCAAGAAAAACAGCTGGCGCAGGGGCCTTTTTTAAATTTTGATCTAAGTGATTCCACAGTACTTTATACATAATCCATTCCTCCTGTTTTGCTGGAATTATACTTCTGCTGTTGTCAGCAACAGTCAGCTATAATATTGATTTCCTTTATTTGTCTGTATTATAGAAAAGAAATGTAAAATACAAATGCGCAGGAATGAAAAATCTTTGTAAAATATAAGTAGAAATTGCATTTTGAATTAAGAACCGATATACTTATAAATATAGTTATTAATAATATTCGATCACAGCCGAAAACATTTTTCTACAGCTGTGATACGTGAGTGAGAGAATTAAAAGGGGGCAGATAAAAGCCCCCTGAAATCATATAGAGAGTAAAGAGGAGGGGTGGAAATGGAGCATACGGAAGAATATGTGAAGCTGGAGAATGTATCCAAAATCTATGGCTCAAAAGAAGTGAAGATCATAGCTGTGGATGAGATCAGCTTCCGGATAAAAAAAGGAGAATTTGTGGTTGTGGTAGGACCAAGCGGTGCCGGAAAGACAACGGTGCTGAATATCCTGGGCGGAATGGATAAGGCCACATCCGGCAATGTCTGGATCGATGGAAAAAATATTGCAAAATATACAGACCGGCAGCTGACCGGATACCGACGGGAGGATATTGGATTTGTATTCCAGTTTTATAATCTGGTGCCAAATCTGACTGCATTGGAGAATGTGGAGCTTGCTCTTCAGATCTGTAAGGATCCTCTGGATGCTAGGACAGTTCTGGAGGAAGTAGGGCTGAGGGAGAGACTGACCAATTTTCCGGCACAGTTATCCGGCGGTGAGCAGCAGAGAGTTTCCATAGCCAGAGCGCTGGCGAAGAATCCAAAGCTTCTGCTCTGTGATGAACCTACAGGAGCGTTGGATTATCAGACCGGCAAGGCAATCCTGAAGCTCCTTCAGGATACCTGCAGGGAACGGGGCATGACGGTTATTGTCATTACTCATAACTCTGCATTGACACCTATGGCCGACCGTGTGATCAAGATCAAAAACGGCAAGGTTTCCAGGATGACTGAAAATGCACATCCCACACCAGTGGAAGAGATTGAATGGTAGGTGACGGAATGAAGGCATTACACAAAGATTTCTGGATGGAGATCCGGAAAAGTAAAGCACGTTTTATCTCGATCTTTCTGATCGTGGCACTGGGTGTTGCATTTTTTTCCGGGATCCAGGCGTCTTCTCCGGATATGAGATATTCCGGAGATGCTTATTATGAAGCAGCAAAGCTGATGGATCTGAAGATCCAGGGAACCCTGGGACTGACTCAGCGTGATGTAAAAGCGGTATCGGATATTGACGGTGTGGAACTGGCTGAGGGCAGCTACTCTACGGATGTTATGAGTGGAGAGGACGATGCTAGGAAGGTTCTTCATCTGGAATCTATCAGCAGCAATTTTAATCTGCTTACAGCAGATGAAGGAAGGATACCGGAAAAAAGCGGCGAGATTTTTCTGGACAAGCCATTTGCAAAGAATCGGGGGTATAAAATCGGGGATACCATATCTGTCAGTGAGGATGGTGACAGTGAGCTTTTGAAAAAAACAACCTATACAGTTGTGGGAATCGGAAGCAGCCCTCTTTATATTTCATTTAACAGAGGAAATACGACTCTTGGATCGGGTGAGGTCAGCGGCTTCGGATACATTCTTCCTGAGGATTTTGAACAGGAAGCTTTTACCCAGATCTATATTATGGTTCATGAATCTGGGGATGTGATCAGCTATACCGATGCTTACGACAATCTTATCAGGAAAATACAGAAGCGTGTGGAAGGCATCGAAAAAGAACAGTGCAGTCTGCGCTACGATGAGATCGTCGTAGAAGCCAATGAAAAACTGAATGATGCCAGAAAAGAGCTTGAGGACGGAAAGAAGGAATCAGAGGAAAAACTTGGCGACGCGAAGAAAAAGCTGGATGATGGGCAGAAGAAGTATGAGGATGGAAAAAAAGAGTACGAAGATGGAAAACAGCAGCTCAGTGATGCAAAAAAGGAGCTGACCGATGGAAAACAGCAGCTTGCTGACGGAAGAAAACAGATTGAAGATGGATGGTCTCAGCTTAACAGCGCAAAACAGCAGGTGGAAGACGGTCTGTCCCAGTTAAATGCTGCCAGATCCCAGCTTGCTGACTCCGAAGCACAGATAAATGAGAAGCAGGCAGAGCTGACTGCCGGATATGAACAGCTGAATGCCGCAAAACAGCAGGTAAGTGACGGTGAGGTCCAGCTCCGGGAAGCGGAAAAAACACTGGAAAGCAAACAGGCTGAGCTTGACAGTGGAAGAGAACAGTTGGAAACGGGAAAGAATACGATCAAAGAAACAAAGACTGCTCTCACCGGTCAGAAAGAACAGTGTGAGGCAGGACTTGTACAGGTTTCCGAGGGTGAATCCCAGATCAGTTCCAGTGAAGAAGCCCTTTCCGGGCAGCAGGCACAGCTGGATGAATTGACCAGCCAGAAAGAGGCATTAAGCAGTCAGGCGGCGGAGCTGCAGGCGCAGTATGACGCCGGTGCGGAAGCAGGAAAAACCGAGGAAGAGCTGGCGGAGCTTTCCACGCAGATCCAGACTTTAAATGGTCAGATCAGTGCAATGGAAGAACAGATAAATGCCGGTCAGGCCCAGATCGACGGGGCGCAGGCAGAGCTTACTGCAAAAAAATCAGAGCTGGCCCAGACAAGAGCTGAATTGGAGAGCAGCCTAGGTCAGATCAATGAGGGCTTCAGCCAGATCAAAGAACAGGAAGAGACACTTTCCGGGACAGAGGCACAGCTGAACGAAGGCCAGGAAGAACTGGATAAAGGGAAAAAAGAATTGGAAACAAAGAAAGCAGAGCTTTCCGCGGCAAAAGAAGAAATTGCGGCAAACCAGGCAACTCTGGATGATGGCCAGAGCCAGCTGGATTCGGCCAGAGCCCAGCTCAACTCAGGGCGGCAGCAGCTGGAGGAAAAACAAGCCCAGTTAAATGCCGGTCAGGCAGAGATCCAGGCCAACACAGAAAAGCTTACCAGCAGTCAGGCAGAACTGGATGCAAATGAACAGAAGCTCCTGGATGGTGAAAAAGAGATCCGGGAAAATGAACAGAAATTAAAAGACGCCAAAAAAGACCTGGAGGACGCAAAAAAGAAGCTTTCCGATGGAAAGAAAGAATATCAGGACGGCAAAAAAGAAGCCGATGACAAAATTGCGGAAGCCCAGCAGAAGATCGAGGATGCCCAGAAAGAGGTGGATGATATTGAAACACCGGAGTGGATCATCTCAGACCGCAATGACCTTCCGGAATATTCGGATTTTGGTGATAACGCAGAGCGACTGAAAAACATCGGAAAGGTTTTCCCGATGATATTCTTCCTTGTAGCGGCTCTGATCAGTCTTACCACGATGACACGAATGGTGGAGGAACAGCGAACCCAGATCGGAACCATGAAAGCGCTAGGATACGGAAAAGCATCCATTGCATCCAAGTATCTCAGCTACGCATTTCTGGCTACAGTAGGCGGAAGTATCGCAGGAGTACTTTTCGGAGAAAAGGTTCTTCCGTTTATCATTATCCAGGCGTATGGAATCATGTACTGGAATATTGGCGATCACATGCAGCTGGATTATGAGTTACAATATGCACTGATCGCTTCCGGAGCAGCAGTGATCTGTACTATGGGTGCCACACTTTTTTCCAGTGCAAGAACCCTGGCAGAGACGCCGGCATCCCTGATGCGGCCGCCTGCACCGAAAGAGGGAAAACGGATACTTATTGAGCGGATCGGCTTTATATGGAAGCATCTGAGCTTTTCCTGGAAATCGTCCATGCGAAATCTCTTCCGTTATAAAAAGCGTCTTTTTATGACCATTTTCGGAATTGCAGGAAGCATGGGACTGATGCTTGTAGGATTCGGACTTTATGACTCCATTATGGATATTGCGATTCTCCAATATGACCAGATCCAGCACTATGATGCCATGGTGATCAATGATGAGGATGCCACAGACAGCCAGGAAAAGGATCTTCTGAAATTTCTGGACGGAAACAGCGAGATCGATCACTATACCCGTGTGCAGCTCACCAAGATGACGGCACCAAAAGAAAAGGGAAGTGTCAGTATCTATGTGTATGTTCCGGAAAATACGGAAAATTTTAAAGAGGATGTAACATTACGTGACAGAAAGTCCCACGAGCAGTATGAGCTTACCGATGATGGAGCGGTGATCTGTGAAAAAACGGCTTCTCTTATCGGTGTGAAAGCAGGAGACAAGATCACCCTGGAGAAAGACAACAGAAAGTATAAAGTAAAGATCACTGCTGTCACAGAGAACTATATGGGACATTACGTTTACATGACCCCATCCTGCTATGAAAAAACATTCGGGGAGAAACCGAAGTATTCAAGTACAGTATATACTATGAAAGAGGATGCAGAGAGTGATCTGGAAACTCTTGGAAATGCGATCCTGAAATATCCGGCAGCTTTAAGTATCAGCTATACAAGCAGCACAGCAGGTCAGGTAGAGCGAATGCTGGGATCCCTCGGAGCGGTGATCTGGGTCCTGATCATTTCTGCCGGAATGCTGGCATTTGTGGTACTGTATAATCTGAACAACATCAATATCACAGAGCGGCAGAGAGAGCTTGCAACATTGAAGGTCCTGGGATTTTATGATGGCGAGGTTTCCCAGTATGTATTTCGGGAAAATATCCTGCTGTCCTTCATAGGGATTCTGGCAGGCGCAGTGTTTGGAATCCTCCTTCACCGGTATGTGATCACAACCGTTGAGGTAGATGCGGTGATGTTCGGAAGAAATATCAAGCCAATAAGCTTTGTTTATAGTGGAATCATTACCTTTGGGTTCTCCATGTTTGTAAATATGGTGATGCATTTTAAGCTGAAAAAGATCAATATGGTAGAGTCACTGAAGAGCGTGGAATAAAATAATGAAATGATAAGACTGTCTGCATACAGGAATTTTACATATTTCCCTGTATGCAGGCAGTTTTGTAATGAATATCCTGAAAGACTGGGATGACCATGATCTGCCTGAAGCTAATTTTGTAAGTATTTCACAATTGAAATGTAAACGTTTTCCTGTAAGATGTAACCATAGAATTCTTCCGGAGGAATTTTAAATATGGCAAATATAGATATTAAATTTATCGCGAAAAAAAGCGGGTGTTCGATCGCTACAGTTTCCCGTGTTATCAACCGTTCCAAACCAGTCAGCGAGAAGCTGCAGAAAAGAGTGGTAGATACCATCAGAAAGTACAATTATAATCCCAGCGTTCACGCACAGTATCTGGCTGGTAAGAAGTCAAAACTGTTCGGCTTTATAATGACAAACTACATTAATCAGTATCAGCTTCTGTTGTTTCGGTATCTGAATGAGTTTGCATGTAAGATGGGATATGGCTGTATTATCCGTTATTGCAATTCAGGATTTGAGGAAAAACTGGAAGCATTAAGAGAACTGGAGATCAGAGGAATCGAAGTCTGCTTTAGCCTTTTTCTGCTCTCACGGGAAGAGGAAGCGTATATAAAAGAACATTTTAGGATTAAAGTCTGTCATATGCAGTCACCGGAAATGCGTTTGAATATCATGGAAAAAAATGAAAGCTCTGTCTATGAGACCATATGCTATCTTGCCCAGCTTGGCCACAGAAGGATAGGGGGCATCTTTTGCATTGACGAAATGGACGACAGCTTCCTTATTGCAAGGAAACGGGGATTTTTAAGAGCTGTAAAGCAGATGCAGCTGGATCAAGAAGAGTCCCTGATCGGTCAGATCCATGGAGACTATGAAAAAAGCAGTCTGATTTCTGTGATAGAGAAGATATTTGTACCTCAGAAGCTGCCAACGGCATTGTTTTGTTTTAGCGATGAAGTTGCGATAGAGGTAATGTCCTGGATCATGAAGCATGGTTACAGAATTCCGGAGGACGTATCTGTAGTTTCGTTTGACGGTATTCCGTTTTCGGAACGCATAACGCCCTCACTGTCTACGATCAGTCAGCCGGTAGAATATCAGGCAAAAAGTATCATAAACGGCATGCTGTATCTACAGGATGGAGTCGAGAGACCATGTGATGAAAAGGAAAATGAATATCTGCTGCAGATCCGTGACAGTGTGGGGATTCCTGGTCATTATGAAAAATAGGAGGAAAAATATGAAAGCGAAAAAATTAATTGCCGCTGGTATTGCGGCATCAATGTCACTGCTGACTCTTGCAGGATGCGGAACAGCCGGAAATACTGGCAATTCCGGAGGAGACACCGCCAAAGAAGATACCGTCAAGGAAGATACAGCCAAAAAAGATACAGACGAAGAAGATACAGGCTCTGTATATTTCCTGAATTTTAAATCTGAGCTTTCCGCTGAATGGGAAGAAGTAGCAGGAAGCTTTACAAAAGAAACCGGAATCAATATGAAAGTAGTTACGGCAGGAAGCGGAACCTATGAGCAGACATTAAAATCCGAGCTTTCCAAAAAAGAAATGCCGACACTTTTCAATGTTAACGGACCGATCGGCTATCAGACCTGGAAAGATTACTGTGCTGATCTGAAGGATTCCCAGATTTATGAATGGCTGACTGACAAAGATATGGCGATCACAGACGGAGATGGCGTATATGCTATACCGTATGCGGTAGAAGGATATGGAATCATCTACAATGATGCAATTATGAAGAAGTATTTTGCACTTCCGGATAAAGCCGTTGATATTTCAGATACAAAAGAGATCAAAAATTTCGACACACTTAAAACTGTAGTAGAGGATATGACAAAGCATAAAGATGATCTTGGAATCCAGGGAGTTTTCGGATCTACTTCATTTGCTCCTGGAGAAGACTGGCGCTGGCAGACACATCTTATGAATCTTCCGATCTACTATGAGTATAAAGATGATGACGTAGATAATCTGGATGAGATCAAATTTACATACAATAAGAATTTCAAAAATATTTTTGATCTTTATCTGAACAATTCATGTACAGAGCCAACTATGGTCGGTGCTAAAAATGTTGAGGAATCCATGGCAGAATTTGCAATGGGCGATGTGGCTATGATCCAGAATGGAAACTGGGGATGGGCAATGATCTATGACCTGGATGGAAACGTAGTCAAAGAGGATGATATTAAGTTCCTTCCAATCTACACAGGAGTAGAGGGAGAAGAAAAACAGGGACTCTGTGTTGGAACAGAAAACTATATCTGTGTAAACAGCAAGGCTAATGAAGCTGACCAGAAAGCTTCTCAGAAGTTCCTTGAGTGGCTGTTCAACAGTGACAGCGGAAAAGCATACTGTAATGGAATCCTTGGAATGATTCCTCCGTTTACCACATTTGGAGAGGATGAAAGACCGGATAACCCGCTTGTACAGGATATGCTGACTTATATGAACGATGATTCTTTATACACGGTCAACTGGGATTTTGCAACATTCCCGAGCCAGGAATTTAAAAACCAGCTTGGAAGCTATCTTCTTGAGTATGCACAGGGAAGTATGGAATGGGATGATGTAGTGAAGAAGACAATCGACTGCTGGGCATCGGAGAAAGCTCTGATCGCACAATAGTAGAAGAGCATGGGCAGAGACAGAAATGTTTCTGCCCTGTGTAATAAAAGAGAGGGTTTGTAAAAGATGGAAAAAGCTTTTAAAAAGAGATTTGTGATATTGGTACTGCCAACACTGATCGCATTTACAGTTGCATTTATTATTCCATTTATACTGGGAATTTATCTTTCATTTACTAAATTTACGACTGTGGCAGATGCACAGTGGGTTGGACTGAGCAATTATATAGTTGCATTCCAGGATAAGGATTTCCTGGCTTCTCTCTGGTTTACCGTTAAATTTGTGCTTGTAAATCTTGTGACTATCAATCTGATCGCTTTTGCACTGGCCTATGTGCTGTCGAGAAAGCTCCGTGGAACAAATATTTTTCGAACAGTTATATTTATGCCAAATCTCCTGGGCGGAATCGTACTTGGTTATATCTGGCAGCTGATCATCAATGGTGTTCTTGCTTTTTTCAAAACAACGCTTACTGTGAAGGCCTCATACGGATTCTGGGGAATGGTGATCGCCATGAACTGGCAGATGATCGGATATATGATGGTTATTTACATTGCGGCTATCCAGAATATTTCAGAGGATGTAAAGGAAGCGGCTCTTATCGATGGAGTAAACCGGAGACAGATGGTTACAAAGATCATCCTGCCTCTGATCATGCCTGCAATTACGATCTGTCTGTTTATGACAACGACAAATGCATTTAAAATGTTCGACTTAAACCTTGCTCTGACAGCAGGACTTCCGGGAAAATCAACTTCGCTGGTTGCACTGGACATCTATAATTCATTCTACAACAGGATGGGATATGAGGGAATAGGACAGGCAAAAGCGGTGCTGTTCTTGCTGATCGTAGCTGCAATCTCAGTAACGCAGCTTGTTGTCACACGGCGTAAGGAGGTTGAAAGCTGATGAAAAACAAGAAAAGCGAAATAGCAATGATCGTAATTCTTACAGTGATCTCGGTTTTATTTATTGCCCCGATCATTATTGTATTTATGAATTCCTTTAAGAGCAAGCTGTATATCAACAGTACACCGTTTGCACTTCCTAATGCTGACTCCTTTGTAAAAATGGCGAATTATGGAGAGGGTCTGATCAAGACTGGTTTTATACAGGCATTTTTTATTACTTTATTTATAACTGTAGCATCTGTGGTCCTTATTGTTCTGCTGACTTCGATGACAGCATGGTATCTGGTACGTGTAAAAAGTCATTTTACAAAGGTACTGTATTATCTGTTCGCTTTTGCAATGATCGTACCGTTCCAGATGGTTATGTTTACTCTTGTTAAAGTGTCAAATATGTTTAAGCTGGACAATCTGATCGGCATTGTGTTTATCTATGTAGGATTTGGCGCCGGCTTGTCAGTGTTTATGTTTACAGGTTTTATCAAATCAATCCCGGTTTCTTTGGAAGAAGCGGCAATGATCGATGGTTGTTCTATTATGAAAATCTACTTTAATGTCGTGCTTCCTGTGATACGTCCTACCGTCATGACAGTTGCGATCCTGAATGCCATGTGGATCTGGAACGACTATCTGCTTCCATATCTTGTAATTGGCTCTGAATACAAAACGATCTCTGTAGCGATCCAGTATCTTAGAGGAGGATATGGCTCTATCGATCTGGGACTTATGATGGCTATGCTGGTGTTGGCGATCATACCAATCGTTATTTTCTATATGGTCTGCCAGAAATGGATCATACAGGGAGTAATTGCCGGAGCGGTAAAAGGATAAGGAGGAGACGAGCATGAAAAAAGTATTATACGAGGAATTACTTCCGGAAGAATGTGTACAGAGGATAAAGGAGATGCCGGTTGCCTATCTGCCACTTGGCACACTGGAATGGCATGGTCCGCATATGCCTCTTGGAGCTGACGGGATCCAGTCAAAAGAACTGTTTGTCCGGGTGGCAGAAAAGGTCGGTGGTGTAGTGCTTCCGATGCTGTTCATGGGACCTGACCGTTTATTTGATGATCGGGGAACTGTATTTTATGGAATGGATATCAATACAGAGGGCGCACTGAATACTTATTGTGCCCAGCAGATGAAGGGCAGTGCTTACTGGATGGAAAAGGGACTGTTTCAGGATCTGTTGCGCAGTATTTTTGCACAGCTTTCCAGAGCAGGAGTCCGCATCGTTGTGGGACATGGACACGGTCCGTCAACAAATGCATTTCAGGAAATGAAGGAAGAGGCAGAAGAAAAATACGGACTGTGCATTATGACAGCATGGACCTATGCGGATGATGAGAGACTGAAATATCAGAATGATCATGCCGGAGCAAATGAGACATCTATTGTAATGGCTGTTCGGCCGGAACTGGTTGACTTTGGACAGGTAAAAGAAGATGAGAGTAATCTGATCGGTATTGCAGGACGTCATCCGGTCCGAGAATCATCGGAAGCATTCGGAAATGAAATTCTGGAATATACAATGAAAACACTGATCGCAGGCATTGAGAAGGAGTACAAAACAATAAAAGAAAGATAGATAAAAAAATATCTCCATTGGAAAAAATAACCGGTGGAGATATTCTTTTTTATTTTGATTTTTAGTTTTGAAATAAGGCCTCTGTCTTGACAAAAAAAGAAAATTTCATTATAGTAGGAACATGGCAAAGGTGTTGAATAAGAGGAGTATGCAGATCTACGCTGACAGAGAGAAATGCACAGACGCAAGAGAAGCGCAGGCTGAAAGGCATTTTCAGATGGAGGACTGCAGAAGGTAGCTTAGGAGCCGGGAAACTGAAAGCAGAAATGCAGAACAGATGCAGATGCTGCTGTGTAGGTTTTCACGTACCCCGCGTTAAGGGACAAGAGATAGACGGGAATAACAGATGTTTTTTCCGGATAATGAAGGTGGTACCGCGAGAATGATCGCCCTTCGCACATTAGTTATTGGCTTTTGTGTGGAGGGCGTGTTTTTTCTTGCAGAGAACAGGAGCATTTTAAGGTTCCTATAATCAGAAAGATTCAGGAGGAAAACATGAGTAAAGAACTTGCAAAGACTTATGATCCCAAGGGTATTGAGGATCGTCTGTACAAAAAATGGATGGATAACGGATACTTCCATGCAAAAGTTAATCCGGACAAAAAACCTTTTACAATTGTAATGCCGCCGCCCAATGTAACCGGACAGCTGCATATGGGACATGCACTGGATGAGACCATGCAGGATATCCTGATCCGTTTCAAAAGAATGCAGGGCTATGAGGCTCTCTGGCAGCCGGGAACTGACCATGCAGCCATCGCTACAGAGGTTAAGGTAACAGAGAAGCTTCGTAAGGAAGGGATTGACAAGAACGAGATCGGCCGTGACGAATTTATGAAACATGCCTGGGCATGGAAAGAGGAGTACGGCGGAAAGATCATCAATCAGCTGAAAAAGCTGGGAGCATCTGCAGACTGGGAGCGTGAGCGCTTTACCATGGATGAGGGCTGCTCCAAGGCTGTTCAGGAAGTATTTATCCGCCTTTATGAGAAAGGCTATATCTACAAAGGCTCCAGGATCATCAACTGGTGTCCTGTATGCCAGACCTCTATTTCTGATGCAGAGGTTGTGCATGAAGACCAGGACGGATTTTTCTGGCACATCAATTATCCCATCGTAGGTGAGGAAGGACGTTTTGTTGAGATCGCGACCACTCGTCCGGAGACACTTCTCGGCGATACAGCAGTTGCTGTAAACCCGGAGGATGAAAGATATAAAGACCTTGTAGGAAAGATGCTGAAGCTTCCTCTTACAGACAGAGAGATCCCGGTTATTGCCGATGAGTATGTTGACAAGGAATTCGGAACAGGCTGCGTTAAGATCACACCGGCACACGACCCCAACGACTTTGAGGTTGGACGCCGTCATAACCTTGAGGAGATCAACATCTTAAATGATGATGCCACCATCAACAGCCTTGGCGGAAAATATGCAGGTATGGACCGTTACGAGGCACGTAAGGCCATGGTAGAGGACCTGAAGGAGCAGGGACTTCTTGTAAAGGTTGTTCCGCACAGCCACAGTGTCGGTACCCATGACCGCTGCGGTACAACGGTAGAGCCGATGATCAAACCACAGTGGTTTGTAAAAATGGACGAAATGGCAAAAGCTGCTATCAAAACTCTGGACGACGGAAACCTTCAGTTTGTTCCGGCACGTTTTGACAAGACTTACCTGCACTGGCTGGAGAATATCCGTGACTGGTGTATTTCCCGTCAGCTTTGGTGGGGACACAGAATCCCGGCTTATTACTGCGATGAGTGCGGTGAGATGGTGGTTGGAAGAGAGATGCCGGAGAAATGCCCGAAATGCGGATGCACACATATGCATCAGGATGAGGACACTCTGGATACCTGGTTCAGTTCCGCACTGTGGCCGTTCTCCACACTTGGATGGCCGGATAAGACACCGGAGCTTGAGTATTTCTATCCTACAGATGTTCTGGTAACCGGATATGATATCATCTTCTTCTGGGTTATCCGTATGGTATTCTCCGCACTGGAGCAGACCGGTGAGACACCGTTCCACCATGTACTGATCCACGGTCTGGTACGTGACTCACAGGGACGTAAGATGAGTAAGTCTCTTGGAAACGGTATCGATCCGCTGGAGGTTATCGACAAATACGGCGCAGATGCCCTTCGTCTGACACTGATGACAGGTAATGCACCTGGAAATGATATGCGTTTCTACTGGGAGCGTGTAGAATCCAGCCGTAACTTTGCAAATAAGATCTGGAATGCTTCCCGTTTCATTATGATGAACCTGGAGGGCAAGACAGTAACAGCGCCGGAAGACCTGAACGCACTGTGCAACGAGGATAAATGGATCCTTTCCAGACTGAACACAGTGATCCGTGATGTTACTGAGAATATGGATAAATATGAGCTTGGAATTGCCGTACAGAAGGTCTATGATTTCCTGTGGGATGAGCTCTGTGACTGGTATATCGAGATGGCAAAGGTAAGACTGTGGAAGGCAGAGGAAAACCCGGCAGCAGCAAACGATGCACTGTGGACACTCCGCACTGCGCTGACACAGGGACTGAAGCTTCTTCATCCGTTCATGCCGTTTATCACAGAAGAGATCTACTGCACACTGCTTCCGGAGGAAGAGTCCATCATGATCTCTGACTGGCCGGTATACAGAGACGAGATGGATTTTGCAGATGCTGAGAAAGCAGTTTCAAGCTTCCAGGAGGTTGTACGTGGAATCCGTAACACCAGAAACGAGATGAACGTACCGCAGAATAGAAAGACCAATATCTACATCGTAGGCAAGGATGCAGAGTGCTGTGCACGTTTTGAGTCCTGCAAGAAATCCTTTACAAACCTTGCGTTTGCAAAAGAGATCCACGTACAGCAGGATAAGAACGGAATCGGTGAGGATGCGGTATCCATCGTTGTGGCAGACGGTGTGGTTTATCTGCCGCTGGAGGATCTGATCGACCGTGAAAAAGAAATCGAACGTCTCACAAAAGAGCAGGAGCGACTTACAAAAGAGATCGCACGCTGCGAGGGAATGCTGAACAATCCGAATTTTGTGAACAAGGCACCTGCAGCCAAGGTAGAGGCAGAGAAGGAGAAACTTGAGAAATACAAAGAGATGAAAGAGAAAGTGAACCTGCAGTTAACACAGATGGTGAAATAACGAAGGAGTGTTTTAATGAAGTGGTGTAACTTTTTCAATAAGATTTCGCTGATACTTCAGGCTCTGGGCTGTGCAGTCCTGTACTTTGTGATCGAGGCCATATGCAGGCACTCGTTCACAGAGGCGTGGACCTACATGACCACAAGGCCGCTTGTATTTGCTTATAATGCAGCGTTTATCTTTACGACGATGCTGATTGTTTATCTCTTCCGAAAGAGAATTTTCTGGCGTATCTTTGTGGGTAGCTTATGGCTGTTTCTGGGAATCGTAAACGGTGTGCTTCTTCTCAACCGTGTCACACCGTTTACAGGACCGGATGTGAAGAATCTGACAGATGGTCTCAGTATTGCAAAAAAATATCTGACCCATACCCAGATGACCATAGGTGCAGTTCTTCTGGGAATTGCGGTTCTGATCCTTCTGATCATCCTGATAAGGTCGCCGAAGTACAGAGGCAAGCTGAAATACAAGGTGAATATTCCGCTGGTCCTGGTCGGGGTCCTTGCCTTTGGAGGAATCACACAGCTTGCTCTGGAAAAAAGAGTTCTTTCCAATTATTTTGGAAACATTGCCATAGCTTATGAGGATTACGGATATCCTTACTGTCTGGCAACGACGATCTTTAATACTGGAATCAGTGCCCCGAGAGACTATTCCAAAAGCGAGATCAAAAGGATCGAGAAGTCGGAAGAAAATCTTCCGGAAACGAAAGAAGGCAGTCATCCGAATATTCTGTTTTTACAGCTGGAGTCCTTTTTTGATCCTACGCTGGTAAATTATCTGGAGCTGTCAGAAGATCCTATTCCGAATTTCAGAAAGTTGATGAAGGCGTATTCCTCCGGATATTATAAGGTACCTTCCGTAGGAGCTGGAACCGCAAATACTGAGTTTGAATCCATTACCGGAATGAGCCTTCATTATTTTGGACCGGGTGAATATCCGTACAAGAGTATCCTTAAGGAAACTACCTGTGAGAGCGCACCGTATGTTCTGAAGAATCTGGGCTATACTGCTCATGCAGTACATAACAATGAGGCGAATTTCTACGGAAGAAGAAGCATTTTTCCGAATCTGGGATTTGATACCTTCACTTCGGCAGAGTACATGAAGGATGAAAATCAGAAGAACCCGTTGGGCTGGACCAAGGACAGTGTCCTCACCGATGAGATCGTCAAGTGTCTGGATTCCACAGAAGGACCTGATTATGTATATACTATTTCCGTGCAGGGACATGGAGATTATCCTTCAGAACCGGTACTGGAAAATCCGGAGATCACAGTTTCCGGGGCACCTACTGACGAGTTGAATAATAAGTGGGAGTATTATGTAAATCAGATCCATGAGATGGATAATTTTGTCAAAGAGCTGACTGACAGGCTGGCAGATTATCCGGAGGATGTGGTACTGGTCATGTATGGTGATCATCTGCCGACCATGGGACTGACCGTGGAGGATGTGGAGAATAAATATCTGTTCCAGACAGAGTATGTGATGTGGGATAATTTCGGACTTAAGAAAAAGAAAGAAAATCTTGCGGCATACCAGATGGCAGCAGAGGTTATGGACCGTGTAGGTATCCATGAGGGAAATGTTTTCAAGTATCATCAGGCAAGAAGAAATACCAAAAATTATCAGGTGGATCTGGAGACCCTGCAGTACGATCTTCTCTACGGAAAGCAGTATACATATGACGGAGCGAATCCTTTTGAGCGGACAAAGATGCGTATGGGAATCTATGATACCACGCTGGATTCCATTCAGGTTGTGTCTGAGACGGATCACACCTATTATATCCAGGGAACAAACTTTACGCCGTCCAGCCAGGTGAAGATCAACGGAGAATGGTATGATACGGTTTACGTGAATCCTACCAAGCTGATCATTACCGGAAAGGAACTGGATGATTTTGACCGGCTCTCGGTAGTGCAGCGAAGCAACAGTTCCACAAGAAAGGCCATGACAAAGAGCCATGACCGGGCGGTTTATGCGCTGCTCGCTGACAGCAAGTGGAAGCTTGACAGTGAAAAGAGCAGTTCTGATACAGGGTCAATGGAGGAAACGGATACAGCGTCAGAAACGGAATCCACAGAAGATTCCGGTGAAGAAAACAGTACAGACAACCAGTAAATGGCATAGAAAAGATACTCCGATACAAAAAATGTCGGATAAAATATTACGATTAGGACTGGACATCTTCCACCACTATTATATAATGGTATCGTAACGAACAGGAGGGGAGAAACTTTTCTCCCCAAAAGTTCTTTACGAATACATTATAGATAAGTGATGGTTTTTTTTATGAATTACGAAGAAGCAGTTGCGTATATTGAAGATATACCGAGATTTACTACTAAGAACAGCCTGGACCATACCAGAGAATGCTTAAGAAGACTTGGAGATCCGCAGAGGAAATTCCGTGTGATCCATGTGGCAGGAACCAACGGAAAGGGAAGTACCTGTGCTTTTATCACATCGGTCCTTCGGGAAGCAGGATATTCCTGCGGACTTTTTACATCTCCTCATCTGGTGGAAATCAACGAGCGTTTTCAGATCAACGAGGAAGTGATCGATGACGATACTTTCCTTCGTGCTTTTGAAAAAGTTAAAAAGCTTTCCGATGAGCTGGTTGCGGAGGGAAGCTATCATCCCACCTATTTTGAGACACTCCTTCTGATGGGAATGGTGATCTTTGCAGAAGCCGGCGTGGATTATGTAACACTGGAGACCGGTCTTGGCGGACGTCTGGATGCAACCACTGCTGTGGAGGATCCGGCAGCCTGTGTGATCACATCCATCAGCCTCGATCATATGCAGTATCTTGGAAATACAGTTTCCGAGATCGCAGGAGAGAAGGCAGGGATCAT
Organism: Blautia sp. 2227st1_G12_2227SCRN_220401; assembly: GCF_039062885.1. Classification (NCBI taxonomy): domain Bacteria; kingdom Bacillati; phylum Bacillota; class Clostridia; order Lachnospirales; family Lachnospiraceae; genus Blautia; species Blautia sp. 2227st1_G12_2227SCRN_220401. The sequence continues at coordinate 17,044 of NZ_JBCLNI010000017.1, forward strand.
GGTGCCGGGTGTTCCGGTGATCTACGATGGAAATGATCCGGATGCGGCCGGAGTGATGCGTGAGCATGCAGAGAAGCTGGGATGTCCATATTATGAGCTGAAACGGGAAGATACAGAGATCCATAAGATCACAAAGGACGGAATCCGATTTTCTCTTAAGGACGAGACATATGGCGATACCGTATTTGATATACCGTTTATCGCCCGTTATCAGGTTATGAATGCAGCTCTTGCGGTGAAAACCATTCAGGTACTGGAAGATCAGATTCCGGTATCTCTGGAGGCTCTGAAGGCTGGTATGGCAAAAACACGCTGGCAGGGAAGGATGGAAACGGTTCTTCCGGGTGTGATCGTGGATGGCGCACATAACGAAGACGGTGTTGAGAAGTTTGTAGAGACAGCAGAACATTTCCAGAAGGAATTTCCGCTGACTCTGCTGTTTTCCGCAGTGGATGACAAGGACTATACGGATATGATCCGCACGATCTGTAGCAGGATCCGTTTTCAACATGTGATTGTCACACAGGTAGGCGGATACCGCAAAGTTCCGGTAGAAGAGCTTGCGGAGATCTTCCGTGAAGACGGAGTACCGGAAGTGGAAGCAATAGAGGATGTTCCAGCAGCTTTTGAACGGGCAGTAAAGGAAAAAGGTGAGGATGGAATGCTGTTCTGTGTAGGATCCCTTTATCTGGTCGGTGAGATCAAGGCTGTGATCAGGAGGAAAAAATTATGATCGATTACGAAGAGGAACTGAAGAAATTTGAACCATGTCTGGATGTGGCAGATGTAGAAGGTGTCATTTATGACCGGGAGATCACAGATATCATGGATGTACTCCAGGAGATGCTGCGTGAGGTCAAGAGCAACAGACGTGTAAGATAAGGAGAAGTGGATGAACTGCATAAACTGTGGAGCGTTCCTGACGGATACAGATCTGGATTATTGTCCGCACTGTGGAGCCAATGTACTGATCCAGAAGAAGGTGGATTATCTTTCCAAGCTTTATTATAATCAGGGGCTGGAAAAAGCCAGCATCCGGGATCTGTCCGGGGCGATCAGCTGTCTGAAGCAAAGTCTTGCTTATGACAAACGGAATATCCGTGCAAGAAATCTTCTTGGTCTTGTATATTTTGAGACCGGTGAGGTGGTTGCCGCACTGAGTGAGTGGGTCATCAGCAAGAATATCCAGAAGAACCGAAATCTGGCTTCAGAATATATTGCCAGGCTTCAGGCAAACCAGAACAAACTGGAAACAATCAACGAAAGCATCAAGAAATATAACAATGCCCTCGCCATGTGCAGGGAAGGCCATGAGGATATGGCGGCCATCCGCCTGAAAAAGATCCTGTCCCAGAATCCCAAGCTGATCAAGGGGTATCATCTTCTTGCTCTGATCCAGATGAAGAATCAGGAGTGGAATAAGGCGAGAAGAACCCTGAAAAAAGCAGCCAGGATCGACAAGACCAATACCACCACACTTCGTTTCCTGCGTGAAGTTGACGAGCAGACGGGTGTTACCACAAAGATGGAAAAACGGCGTAAGGGCTTGTTTGGAAATGAAAAAAATGAGAATGATAATATTTCAGGAGAAATCGTTGTAAGGCCGTCGTCTTATAAAGAAAGATCAAAGATATCACTTTTCTTTACCACGGTACTTGGATTTGCGGCAGGGGCGGCAGCATTCTGGCTCCTTGTACTGCCGGCTGTGAAACAGGATATTTACAGGCAGGCCAATCAGCAGATCATACAGTACAGTGATTCTCTTTCCAGCCAGAGCGTGGAGCTTACCAAAGCTCAGGGAGAAGCTGCCCAGTCCAGTGATACGGCAGATGCAGTTGCCAAGCAGGCAGAGGAAGAGCAGAAACGCAGTCAGAGCTATGAGGCTTTGTTTAATGCATATACTGCCATGCAGCAGGAGGATCTGGATACAGCGGCGCTGGAACTACAGAAGGTATATGTGGATACACTGTCAGATTCTGCAAAGGGGATTTACAGTACTATCAGCGGAAAGACCGGTGTAAGCGGGATCGGGAGCGGAGCTTCTGACGGAACGTCCAGTGCTGACAGCAGTACAGATGGAACAGCTGAAGCTGGAGCGGATGCCGCAGCTTCGGATGGAGAAGATACACAGAGCTCTGACGGAGATTCCGGAGAAGACAGCAGCTACAGTGACGGAGGATATGAGGATTCCTCTTACGATGGAGGTTATACAGAATAAAAAATATCATAATTCATACAGAGGAGAAACCTCGGATAAGGGGAATGTGCGTTGGCGCATTCCTCTTTTTTTACCCTTTGGTCATGAGAAATGGAATAAAAAATCAAAAATGGGGGAATGATAGAATGACATCAGGTTTTGAAAAATCCGGAACCGTGCTGACTGTACATCTTCCGGCGGAACTGGATCATCCGGCTTCTGATGAGATCCGGAGAGATTCAGACCGGATTATTGGACATAACTATATAAAAAATATGATTTTTGATTTCTCAGAGACCGTTTTTATGGACAGTTCCGGGATCGGTCTGCTGATGGGTAGGTACCGGGCACTTGGCATGAGGGGGAAATGTGTGCAGGTTGTCAATGTGAACAGTCATATTGCAAAGCTTTTACGGCTATCCGGAGTGGGAAAATATATTGAAATCTGTGGAATTAAAAAATCGGCAGGTGAACAGGAGGGTGTTTATGATGGAAAACACAAATGAAATGACGATCATTTTTGACAGCAGACCGGTAAATGAAGCACTGGCAAGAGTTGCTGTGGCTTCATTCTGCACACAGCTGAATCCTACGCTGGAGGAAATTTCGGATCTGAAGACCGCAGTATCGGAGGCAGTGACCAACTGCATCATACACGGGTATGAAGGGGAGATACATAAGATCCGGGTAGAATGTCGTCTCCGGGGGCAGGAGCTTCAGGTAGATGTGACAGATCACGGAGCCGGGATCCCGGATATCAAAAAAGCCATGGAGCCTCTGTTTACCACAAAGGCTGATAAAGACCGCTCCGGTATGGGGTTTACATTCATGGAGGCGTTTATGGATGAGCTTCAGGTGGAATCGGAGGTTGGCCGTGGAACTACAGTGCACATGAAAAAGATCATCAGGAGGTAACTATGGATCGTACTCTTGTCCTCATCGGGCGTGCACACCAGGGGGATAAAGCGGCAAGAGATCTTTTGTTTGAGGAAAATACAGGACTGATATACAGTGTGGCAAAGCGTTTTCTGGGACGAGGGGTGGAGATGGAGGATCTGTTCCAGATCGGCAGCATCGGACTTCTGAAAGCTGTGGATAAGTTTGACATGTCCTATGATGTGAAATTTTCCACCTATGCCGTTCCCATGATCATCGGAGAGATCAAACGTTATCTCAGGGACGACGGGATACTGAAGGTAAGCCGTTCTCTGAAGGAAAACCATTACAGGATCTATCAGGTGAGAGAAGCACTGACACGCCGGCTGGAGCGGGAACCTACGACGGGAGAAATGGCAGAGGAAATGGGAATTTCCATAGAAGAACTGGTAATGACCATGGAATCCGGTGCAGAGGTGGAATCTCTTCACAAAACGATCTATCAGGGTGAGGGAACGGAGATTTCTCTGATGGACAAGCTTCCGGAAAAAGAAAACCGGCAGGAAAAAGTACTGGACAGGATTTTTCTGGAAGAGATACTGGGAACTCTGGAGGCAAAGGAGCGGAGGCTGATCTATATGCGGTATTTTCAGAACATGACCCAGATGGAGATCGCCCATGAGCTTGGCGTATCCCAGGTACAGGTATCCAGAATGGAAAAGAGGATCCTGCGCAGTCTGCAGGAATCCGCAGAGAAAAAATAAAAGAGAGCCATGAGAAATGCTGCTGTTTTCTCATGGCTCCTTTTTGTGGGCAGCAGATTTAGTCAGACTGCTGCTTTTTTATGAAAAAGTACATTTTTGTATTTGGAAAGTGCTCCAAGAAGGATCATACCGATCACACCGGCTGAGATAAATTCGCCGGCTCCTACTGTGAGCATCATAAACGGGATAGGAAGGTTAATGCCATATCCGTAACGAAGCACAAGAGGAACGATCACAATGTTGGAAACGATCGGCGGGATTGGGGCTGTCCATTTGCCTGTATTGCGAAGCTTGTAGGTAAAGAATGCACCGATAAGTGTGGCAATGCTTCCGAAAATGATGTCAACCGGAATCGCACCGCCAAGAAGATTGGCGATGATACATCCCACGAACAGTCCCGGGATGGCAGCCGGTGTGAAGAACGGAAGAACGGTCAGCGCCTCGGAAAACCGGATCTGAACTTCACCGAAGCTAAGTGGCGCGAATACCAGTGTCAGGACAACATATACAGCTGCAATGGCAGCTCCCTGTACCAGAAAATGAGTACCTTTGTTTTTCATGTTTTTTATTCTCCTTTAGTTTTGTTTTACGAGTGGAAGGTCACGAACACTCGGCACATTTATAGGCGGTGACCGCCTTGTAAGCCCTGTACGACCTTGGTTTTTGCGGGCTTTTGCAGCGAAACTGAGTATAGCATAAGGGGCGTGGAAATGCAAGGTACGATCCTGACTATTTGATAACCCTGGCCTGTGTGGACAGACCCTGGCTCTGAAACAGCTTTTTGTAAGAGGAAAGTCTGCTTGCCGGAACCTTTACAGTCAGTTTTTTGTAATTATTCTGACCTGCTCTTGTGAAGATATATTTACCTGAGCTTTTGGAAGTAAGACGTCCTGTCTGTATGGTGACAGAGGTAAGGGCCTTACAGTCACAGAAAGCTTTTGTGCCGATCGCAGAAACTCGGGAACCGATTTTTACAGTACGAAGACTTGTGCATCCCTGGAAGGCTCCGGCACCTATGCTTGTGATATTTCCTGAAATCGTTACCTGTTTCAGGTTTTTACAGTTTTTGAAGGCATTGGCTGCAATGGCTGTGACTTTGTAGGTTTTTCCGTTAGCTTTGACAGTGGCCGGAATCTTTGCAGTGACAGTATTGCGTGAACGTGGTCCCTTCAGTGCTACGGAAGTCCCGGTGGTATTGACTGTGTAGACATTATAAGCATCCCGGAATGTTTTTGCAGTCTGTGGCTTTGGTGTGGCTGCAGGAGTGATCTGGAAATTTAAGGTGATGGTTCCGTAGAAATGGTAATCACCGATGATCTTCAGGGTAGCAGTTCCTGCTTTTTTATTGTTCTGGTATGTCACATGATAATCATTGATGCCAGAAAGCTTTGCTTTTCCAAGAGTTACGGTTGGAACGGGCTTTATGTCAGAGCCTGTATAGGTATATGTTTTTTTGATCCCTGTTACAGCTGCATCGGAAATATTGCATGCATAGCTGATATTGTTTTTCTTGGCATATGTAACTGCGTAAGAGCCGTACGGAGCATGGATCTTGCAAAAATATGCATGAGAGTTGACATACCCGTAGCCGCCCCACACAGCATCCGTTCCAATGCTTTTAACAGTATCAGGTATGTTGATCCTGGATAGCTTGTCACAGTAGGCGAAAGCTTCTTTTCCGATCTTTGTGACCCCTTTCTGGATGTCCACTTCTTTCAGCTCAGGAAGATAAACAAAGGCCCTTTCGGAAATACTTGTGATCCCGGGCTTTATTATTACCTTTCTGATCTGGTTTTTGATAGCTTTCCAGGAGGAATCGCTGTAGAAGGTAAACCAGCCTTTTGTTGAAGAGACCGGGTATCGGTGGTTTTCCTCTGTGGAAATAGAAAGTGGTCCGTAGCCGGAGATCGTAAGGATACCGTTTTTGAAATTCCAGGTTGCGTTGTCACCTGCGATATGGTAAGTTTTTTTGTCAGCTTTTCCGTTGTCGGAATTAATGGAATAAAAGTTCAAGGTGTTGGAGTTTGAAGCATAATAAACGACCCTGGAATCCTTTACCACAGGCTGACAGTCAGAAATCGGAGCAGCTGTTGTAAACTCTTTGCTGAGACTCTTTCCCTTTCCGTCCACAAAAAGATAATGAAGGGTGCTGGAAGAGAGCGGATCGTTAGCGGAAGAGTTTTTCTTGTTATCGTCGGAGACGTATTCTTCCCAGGAAATCATAAAACGGTTGTCATTTATTTTGGTGATCTTTACGCCCGCAAAGCTTTTTCCTCCGCCTGTAAAGTTGGTAAGCTTCCTGGTAATGGTTGCTTTTTCGGAAAAGTCAGACATTGGTGTGACGGACAGATAAAGGTTATGAGGCGTGTTTTCAGATACCTTATCATATTTGGACTGATCGATGGAAGTGCCAACGCATAATACACTGTCAGAGGAAACAGCCATGCCGTCAACGCTTGCGTAGCAGGCCAGTGCCCACACAGAAGTATGTGAGCCTCCGTATGGCAAAAGCTCTATGGTGGTGCAGGCAAGTGTAGTGCTGTCGTATCTGGAAAGAATTGTACATCGTGAACCCTCACTCTGCTCCAGTACGTAGAGATAAGAACCTTGTGATTTGATATACTGTGCAAAGGAATGCCACAGATCGCAGGAAACGATCTTTCCTTTCATGGTTGCCTGGTCGATCTCGACCATAAGGAAGCCCTGATGTCCCTGACCGACAGAGGAATCCACATATCCTTCGTGACCGGTAACAACATAGAGCTTGCCGTTGCTTTCTGTCATTTCCACACAGCCATAGTCAAAGGGCGTGCGGACCTCACCGCCAAAAAGCTTCGGGTTACTGGTAATTGCTGCTGCACCGTTCCGGTTCCAGTTTGTATCGTAGCGGATAACGCGGATGACCTCAGCGGAATCGTTTTCTTGGTTGTTTGTCTGGCCTTCTACCAGATAATATCCGTCAGATCCGGCATAAAAGCCACCCCACAGTGGAAGCTCCATGTTGATCTTGCGCTTGCTTCTGATCTTCAGATCATTATCGTAATATTCAACGCCGACAGAATTTTTCTGGTGGAAGACCCTCATGTATCCGCCGGAAACAGGAATAAGATCAGAGGTACGGCGTAACCTGACATTGAGATTGTCCTGTGCGGTTGGCGTAAGAGAGCCTGCCCTGGCTGTCTGTGGAAACAGGATCAGACAGAAGCAAAGACAGCAGAACAGAAATAGCAGAGATGTTAATTCTTTTAGCTTTTTCATAAGTTTCTCCTTTGTATGTGTTTTTAGATGATCTCCTGTTTAGATTATAATTCATGGGACAGAATTTACAATACAAAATCGGGAGTTATGGAACTTTCGATCCTCAGGATTTCTGTAAATTCTGTTCACAAAAACATCTTGAGGAAATACTGCCGGTGGGCAGTAACATCAGCAGCAGGAACCTTATGGAAACAGGGGCTTTTTTCTTGACAGTTTTTTGTGATATTGATAAAATATATTTCAGTATATAGGTTAAAGGGGCATTGGTTTTGATCTAAATCAATGTCTCTTTATTTTATATATCACACATATTACACCAGGGAGGTAGAAAGATGTTAAAAGTATGGATCGCAGGTGCCAACGGACAGATCGGACGGGCACTGAATGATGTTCTGGATCCAATGCAGATCGAGACTCTGAACACAGATCTTGATGAGCTGGATATCACAGACACAGATGAAGTGATCAACTTCGGTTCCATTAACCGTCCGGATGTGATCATCAACTGCACCGGTATCACAGATACCGATGAGTGTGAGAAGAATCCGGAACATGCATACCGTGTCAACGCACTGGGAGCAAGAAACTTAAGCATCGTGGCAAGAAAATGCGGGGCAAAGATCGTCCAGCTTTCCACAGATGATGTTTTCGACGGAAAGAGCAAAAAACCGTATACAGAGTTTGACGATACCAATCCGCTGACTGTTTACGGCCGTTCCAAGAGAGCCGGAGAGAACTATGTAAAAGAGTTTACACACAAACATTTCATTATCCGAAGCAACTGGGTATACGGAAAAGGCGGAAACAATTTTGTAAACCGTGTGCTGGAGACAGCAGAAAAAGGCCAGGCGCTTTCCGTTGCTTCGGATCAGTTCGGATCACCGACCAGCGCCAAGGATCTGGCAAGAATGATCCTGTATCTTATCGATACCAACGAATATGGAACTTATCACGTAACCTGCAGCGGTGTATGCAACCGTTATGAGTTTGCAACCGAGATCCTTCGCCTTGCAGGAAAGGAGATCGAACTGAGATCCGTGCCGACAGAGCAGTCAGATCTTTCTTCTGTCAGACCGCCATATGCTGTCCTTGATAATTTTATCCTCCGTATTATTGAAGTGTATGACATGCCGGACTGGAAAGCATCGCTGAAAGAATATATGGATGAAAGAGCGGAGGACTAGAATGAAAGAGAAAAATATAAAAGAGAAAACACAGCAGAAAAAGAAAATGGGCCTTACCACGAAGATCTTTGTGGCGCTGATCGCAGGTGCGATACTGGGAATCATTCTCTGTTACCTGGTTCCTGACAGCAGCTTCAAGAAAGATGTGATCGTGGAGGGAATCCTTTATGTGATCGGACAGGGATTTATCCGTCTGATGAAAATGCTGGTTGTACCGTTGGTATTCTGTTCCCTTGTCTGCGGAAGTATGTCCATCGGTGATACCAAGAAGCTTGGAACCGTAGGTGTGAGAACACTGGTATTTTATTTGGCGACTACAGCTCTGGCTGTTTCGGTTGCTCTGACGGTAGGTAATCTGATCAATCCGGGTGTGGGACTTGATATGAGCTCTATTCAGTCCTCCGCTTCCTCTGTGGAGACTATGGAGGCTACCTCTCTTACGGATACCATCCTGAATATCATTCCGGACAATCCGATCAATTCCCTGGCAAGCGGAACCATGCTTCAGGTTATCGTATTTGCCCTGATCGTGGGTGTGATCCTTGCGAAAATGGGAGAGCGCGCAGAGACAGTAGCGAACTTTTTCAGCCAGTTCAATGACATCATGATGGAGATGACCATGATGATCATGGCACTTGCACCGATCGGTGTATTCTGCCTTATCAGCAGAACCTTTGCAAACATCGGTTTCAGCGCGTTTATCCCGCTGGCAAAATATATGATCGGTGTTCTCCTTGCATTGGCGATCCAGTGCTTCGGCGTATACCAGATCCTGCTGAAGATCTTCACAGGACTGAATCCGATAAAATTCATCAAGAAATTTTTCCCGGTTATGGCATTTGCATTCTCAACAGCTACATCCAATGCCACGATCCCGATGTCCATTGATACCCTGTCCAAAAAAGTGGGTGTTTCCAAGAAGATTTCTTCATTCACCATTCCTCTTGGAGCTACCATCAACATGGACGGTACCTCTATCATGCAGGGTGTTGCCGTAGTATTTGCGGCACAGGCTTTTGGTATCCACTTAAGTCCGATGGATTATGTGACAGTTATCGGAACTGCAACCCTTGCTTCCGTAGGAACTGCCGGTGTACCAAGTGTTGGTCTTGTTACTCTGACCATGGTATTTAACTCTGTAGGACTTCCGGTTGAGGCAATTGGTCTGATCATGGGTATTGACCGTATCCTGGATATGACCAGAACAGCGGTTAACATTACCGGTGATGCAGTCTGCACAACCATCGTTGCACACCAGAACGGTGCACTGGATAAAAACGTGTTCAACGAATCAAACTAAATATCCGGTTCAAAAAAAGATCCGACCCTGTCGGGTGAGAAAAAAACGAAAAACGGCTGTACATATCGTAAGAGCGATATGTGCGGCCGTTTTTTTACTGGATCAGGTAAGTCCCCTGCTTATTCCTGTTCCAGAACACCCATGACAGAGGGCAGTTCTAGCTGCTGATAGGTGTGAAGGATCTTTTCCAGCTCAAAGATAGCAGGGGTAAGAAATTTATTCTTGTGATAGACCAGCTTGAATTTCCGGTTCCATTCCCCTGCTTCGTTGCAGAAGACCCGGACTGAACGGTGACGGATCTCATGATGCATAAGACGTATGGACATAACAGAGAGCATTTGGTTATACAGCACTGCGTTCAGCAGTGCCTGCGGACTGTTGGCTTCCCAGGCAGTCCGGATTTTCAGATCATGGCGAAGGGTGTAATCCTCAAAAAGCTGTCTGGTACCGCTTCCATATTCCCGGACTGCAAATTTCTGGTTGTTTAGCTCCTGGACATGGATGCGTCCTCTGCGGTAAAACGGATGTTTTTTTCCGGCGGCAAGGACCAGACAGTCGTCGATGATGGGAAGAACGACAAGGTCCGGGGAATGAATCTCACCTTCTACCACAGCAGCGTCCAGCTCAGAACGCAGAAGCTTCTGTTCGATATTTTGCGTGTTGGTGACAAAGGAGTAAACGTCAAGGTCCGGGATTTTTTTCTGCAGATCCAGGATAATGGATGGGGTCAGGCAGGTTCCCACAGTGAGGGTGGAGCCAAGCTTCAGGGTGGAAGACTGTCCCTGGTTCTGCATCAGCTCTTCCAGCTGCTGAAACTGGCGGATCATTTCACGGGCATGGGGAAGAAGAAGCTTTCCCCGTTCTGTGAGATAAAGCTTTTTTCCAAGACGTTCAAAGAGAAGGCCGTTATAATGAGCTTCCAGCTCACGGATGGCCTGACTGACTGTTGGCTGGGAAAGATAAAGATGTTTGGCAGCAGCACTCATGGAGCCCTGTTCCGCAACGGCCGCAAAAACAGTGAGATGGCGGATGGTCATATGGAATCTCCTTTTATTGTAAATTGGTATATAGGTAAAACCTATCATTTTTATAAAATAATATCATTTCTCAAATACATCTTCAAGTGGTATAGTAGGAAGTACGTGAAAACGATTTCAACATTGCAAAATACAGGGCAACGATACCATGGGAAAGTATCGGAATACCGGTGAGACCAGGAGGAGGAAATATGTCAGCATTAACTGTAAGCAAAGAGGAAGAGAAAAGACTGAAGGGGCAGGGTTTTTTAAATAACCGGGGAACCGATGAATTTTCTGCACGGGTGATCACTGTAAACGGAAAGGTGACAGCGGCACAGCACAGATGTATGGCGGAAGCAGCAGAGAAATTCGGCAACGGAAATCTTACCTACACGACCAGGCTCTCCGTGGAGATCCAGGGAATCCCCTATGAAAAGATCGAAGAGTTTCAGGAATTTATTGCGAAGGAAGGTCTTGAGACAGGAGGAACAGGAGCAAAGGTCCGACCGGTAGTATCCTGCAAGGGAACCACCTGTCAGTATGGACTTCTGGATTCCTATGCAATTTCAGAAGAGATTTTCCGGAGATTCTATAAAGGCTACCGTCAGGTTGCACTGCCGCATAAATTTAAGATCGCAGTAGGCGGATGCCCGAATAACTGTGTGAAACCAAATCTGAACGATGTGGGGATCATCGGACAGAGGATTCCGCACTTTGACAGCGAGGCCTGCAAGGGCTGTAAAAAATGTGCCATTGAAGCTGCATGTCCAAACAAAGTGGCGAAAGTCGTTGACGGGAAACTGCATATTGATGAGGAGCTTTGCAGACACTGCGGAAGGTGTGTGGGAAAATGTCCATTCCATTCCATCCCGGACGGTACCTACGGATTCAAGATCTATATCGGTGGACGCTGGGGAAAGAAAATTTCTCATGGAAAGGCCCTGAACCGGATCTTTACGTCAGAGGAAGAGGCACTGGATGTTATTGAGAAGGCAATCCTGCTTTTTAAGGACCAGGGATTAAAGGGAGAACGTTTTGCCGAGACTATAGAACGAATTGGATTCGAAAATGCAGAAAAACAATTATTGGAAAAAAATCTTCTGGAAAGAAAAATGGAAATTTTGTCCAAATAGAGATATAAAAAACTTCCTATTATATAAGCTGTCTGAAACTGAAAAAATGCGAGCAATAATATAAAAAATTTTTATCCCATTTATATAAATTTTTATTATATCACAATATTAACAAAAAACTAAGTGAAAATTCTATTTGAAATATGCAAAATAATGTGATAAAGTATTAACAATACATGAACGGAGGTAAAAAGAGTGGAAAACTACATGTATTTGGTGCCGGTGGCAGCAGTACTGGCACTTCTGTTCGCAGCATACCTTGCAGCGAAGGTCAGCAAGCAGGATGCAGGAACAGACAGAATGAAGGAGATCGCAGGTGCGATCGCAGAAGGTGCCCGCGCCTTCTTAACAGCAGAGTACAAGATCCTGGTTATTTTTGTAGCCGTACTTTTTGTACTGATCGGAATCGGAGTTGGAAGCTGGGTAACAGCAATCTGCTTCGTAGTAGGTGCTCTGTTTTCAACAATCGCAGGATACTGCGGTATGACCGTTGCAACAAAGGCTAATGTAAGAACAGCAAATGCAGCAAAAGAGGGAGGAATGAACAAGGCTCTTTCCATTGCATTCTCCGGCGGTGCTGTTATGGGTATGTGTGTTGCAGGTCTTGGTGCACTGGGTGTCAGCGTTGTGTATATCATCACAAAGAACGTTGACGTACTTTCTGGATTCAGCCTTGGTGCTTCTTCCATCGCACTGTTTGCACGTGTTGGTGGTGGAATCTATACAAAGGCAGCTGACGTAGGAGCTGACCTTGTAGGTAAGGTTGAGGCAGGAATCCCGGAGGATGACCCTCGTAACCCGGCTGTTATCGCGGATAACGTAGGTGATAACGTAGGTGATGTTGCCGGTATGGGTGCAGACCTTTTTGAGTCCTATGTAGGATCTCTGGTATCTGCCCTTACACTTGGTGCGGTAGCCGGAGCAGTTTCCGGTGTTCTCTATCCGCTGGCTATTGCAGGCTGTGGACTGATCGCATCCATCATTGCAACATTCTTTGTAAAAGGTGATGATAATTCCAATCCGCAGAAAGCCCTCACAAGAGGAAGCTATGTATCTGCAGCACTTGTTATCATCGTGTCCCTGATCCTCAGCAAGACTCTCTTCGGAGACATGAAGGCAGCCATTGCTGTGATCGCAGGTCTTGTTGTCGGTGTCATCATCGGAAACATTACAGAGTATTACACATCTGCAGATTATAAACCGGTTCAGGGAATCGGCGAGCAGTCTGAGACAGGTGCAGCTACAACTATCATCAGTGGTATCGCAGTAGGTATGAAATCTACAGCATTCCCGATCCTGCTGATCTGTGTTGGTATTTTTGTAGCATACGGTGTGGATGGATTATACGGAATCGCTCTTGCAGCAGTTGGTATGCTTTCCACAACAGGAATCACAGTTGCCGTTGACGCGTATGGACCCATCGCTGACAATGCCGGTGGTATTGCAGAGATGTCAGGTCTGGATGAGTCAGTTCGTGAGATCACAGATAAGCTTGATTCTGTAGGTAACACAACAGCAGCTATGGGTAAAGGCTTCGCAATCGGTTCCGCAGCTCTTACAGCGCTTGCTCTGTTTGTATCTTATGCGAATGCAGTAAATCTGGATGCAATCAATATCCTTGCTCCTCGTGTTACGATCGGTATCTTTATCGGTGGTATGCTTACATTCCTCTTCTCGGCCTTCACAATGGAATCCGTTTCCAAGGCTGCTTACAAGATGATCGAGGAAGTAAGACGCCAGTTCCGTGAGAAACCGGGTATCATGAAGGGTACCGAGAAACCGGATTACAAATCATGCGTTGCGATCTCCACAACAGCAGCTCTTCACGAAATGATGCTTCCTGGAATCATGGCGGTCGTTGTTCCGGTTATCGTAGGTGTTGTTCTTGGCGTTGAGGCTCTTGGAGGACTTCTTTCCGGTGCTCTTGTAACAGGTGTACTGATGGCGATCTTCATGTCCAACGCAGGTGGTGCATGGGATAATGCAAAAAAATACATCGAGACAGGTCATCATGGCGGAAAAGGCAGCGAGGCGCACAAAGCAGCCGTTGTCGGCGATACAGTCGGCGATCCGTTCAAAGATACATCAGGGCCTTCCATTAACATCCTGATCAAGCTTATGACTATTGTATCACTGGTATTTGCTCCTCTGTTCTTATCCATCGGAGGACTTCTGTAAATATCATTTCAGAAAAAAAGTAAACCCATATTATATAAAAAAAGCTCTTTGCAGAGAAATCTGCAGGGAGCTTTTTTTGTGCGACAGGCGGCGGAATTGTACGGATATGAGAGTGGACTCTGGTTATGAGTCAGTTTCTGGATTTTCTGTTCGTGCAGCCTGTTCAATCAGTGTCCGGTTTACATCATCCTCATAGGTCCGCATCTGCACCTGCATAGGTGTGGGATCATCGCTTAGCTTCAGATGCCCGAAATGATTAAAGAAGATCAGTACGCCGAGGCCGATCCCGATGGAGTAGGAAATCTCCAGGATGGTAAAGCCGGAGGAACTTTTTCCCGTAACAAGAGTGTAAAACTGGCTAAAAAGGCTGCCCATATCTACGTCATTATTAAAGGTCATAATGGAAAAAGCGGCGCCGAAAAAGGAAACCAGGCATACAAAAAGGATTTTCACATACCGGAAAATTTTCCCTGTGGCAGAGCTGATGCAGTAGGTGATGATAAAATCCGTTTCCCCGATGGGAGAAATATCAATGGAGGGTTCCCGATTCTGGATCTTTTTCAGAAGATCCGAGACAGACATCACATAGCGTCCGGGCTTTTTCGCATCCAGAACGATCACAGGCATGACCCGCAGACGATTGAGGATTTTGGGGTCACTCATGGAAAGTGCAGCGATATCCTGAAGATATACATGTGGGTTGGTGACTTCAATGTTCTGATCCAGCTGCAGATAAAGAGTATCACTCATGAGAAAAAACTCCTTTCCCGGAATATTATTTTTTCATTTTTGGACGGAAGAAGAGACTGGCCAGATAAGAGAAGATCAGGGCGGAGGAAACTCCGGCAGCACAGGCAGTGAAGCCTCCTGTAAAAAGCCCAAGGATGCCGTCTTCTTCAATGGCTTTTTTCATACCCTCCCATAATACATGTCCGAAACCGATCAGCGGGACGGAGGCCCCGGCACCTGCAAAATCCACCAGCGGCCGGTAGACGCCAACGGCACTTAACAGGGCGCCGCTACATACCAGAAGTACCATCACACGGCCAGGCATCAGCTTTGTCTTGTCCAGAAGGATCTGAATCAGGGCACAGACAAGGCCGCCGAACCAGAATGCGTTAAAGTAATCCATGCTCATACCTCCATATGCTCGATGACAACTCCGTGGGCAATACCCGGAATACTGTCACCTTCATTAAAGCTTACTTTGGAAAGAAGCGCTCCTGTTGGTACAAAAAGGATCCGCTTCCATTCTCCGGATACAATCTTCGGAAGGATATAGGAGGCAAGGACTACAGCAGAACAGCCGCAGCCGCTTCCTCCTGCGTGGGTGTCCTGAGAAGGATCGTCATAGATCAGGATACCGCAGTCTTTATGAATGGGAGAAAGTCGGATATTTTGTTCCTCCAGAAGATCTAGGAGAATTTTCTGCCCGATGATTCCTAGATCCCCGGTAAAGACGGCATCATAATCCGAAGGCGTCCGCCCGAAATCCGAAAAGCTTCGTGCAATGGTATCGCAGGCTGCAGGAGCCATACAGCCTCCCATGTTCATGGAATCCCTGAGACCGTAATCCATCACACGGCCGGCAGTAAGGCCGGTGATAGCAGCACAGCCTTTGCCGGAGCGCAGAGGAGCTTTTTCTCCGGGAGGAGATGTACTTAGGATACAGGCACCGCTTCCGGTTACTGTCCAGGTGGCAGAAAACGGCCGCTGGTTTCCGTATCCCAGAGGAAAACGAAATTCTTTTTCCGCACTTGCGAAATGGCTGGAGGTGGCACATAAGACCCGTGTGCCGAATCCGGCGGTCAGAGCAAGGGAACCGAGAGAAAGTGCTTCCCCTATGGTGGAGCAGGCGCCGTAAAGACCGTAAAAGGGAATTCCAAGTCCAGCGGAGCCGAAACAGGTGGCTGATGTCTGAGCGAGAAGATCTCCGGCGAACATCAGATGGATATCTTCGGAGCTCAGTCCGGCTTTGCTTATGGCCTGAGTGGCAGTTTCTTTCTGCAGTGTGCTTTCCGCAGATTCCCAGGTGTCACAGCCAAACATGGGGTCTTCACAGACCAGGTCAAAAAGATTTCCAAGAGGACCGTCCGCCTCTTTCTGACTGACGATGGATGCGGCGCTTTCGATATACAAAGGCTGTGAAAATGCAATGCTGGCTGCGCCAAGTCTGAGATTTTTGCTCATGATATCACCTCCAGGATCTTCAGGATATAATAGATCACACCCAGTCCCCAGGCGCTTAAGATGCCGTAGAGGATCACAGGACCTGCAATAGTAAAGATCTTGCACCCTATGCCGAAAACCTGTCCTTCTGCCCGGAACTCAATGGCGGATGCAGCCACTGAGTTGGCGAATCCGGTAATGGGAACAAGACTTCCTGCACCGCCGAATTTGCCGATTTTGGGATAAATACCAAAGCCTGTGAGAAGGACGCTTAAGAGAATGAGAAGGACAGAACACCAGGTTCTGGAATCGGAAGCATCTGCACCGAGAGCCCGTGCTGTGTTTAAGATAACCTGTCCAAGAAGACAGATCAGTCCGCCTGTGAGAAAAGCTTTTGCCATATTCAGCGGCAGACTGTGGGTGGGAGTAAGCTGTTTGACATATTGTTCATATTTTTTTTTGTTGATATTTTGCATATGGAAAATCCTTTCGTGAGATGGTAGAGTGACAGTAAGAATTACATCCAGCTCATGGCATAATAAAACAGGGAGCCCAGGGCTTTTCCGGCAGCAATGGAAATTATTACCGGAGAAAGCCCCTGAGAGAGCTTCAGCCGTCTGGCAAAGACGGGAAAGACTTTTGCGATCTCTGCCAGTGCAAGGATCCAGCCGCCCAGGAAAATTCCGAAAAATACTCCGCAGACAGCCAGGAAAAAAGGTCCCAGCGGAATTCTGATCGGAAACAGGGTGACGACGGTTCCGGCAACTGTTCCCAGAAGTGTCAGATCTTCATAAAGAAAAATCTGGTCAGCTGTATGCGTGATACCTGCATAGCGGGGAACAATGGAAAGGCCGATCAGCAGTCCGGAGACACCTCCTGCAACGATGATCCCGGCACAGAAACCGATAAAGCACAGAATCAGCTGTTGAAGCATGGACAGAACCTCCTTGTGGGATTGTATGGGAATAGTATGAGAAAATATAAATTTTTTATGCGAAAATCTTAAAAAACAAGAATATCTGTACATTTACGGACAGAGATAGTATAATAAAAAAGAATATGGACAGCGGCGGACAGGCGCTGTCTTTCTCAATCAAAAGAAAAAACAGTGTCAGGAGGACGGATATGCAGGATGCTTTTTCACGTATGGAATTGCTCGTTGGAAATACAGGTGTAAAAAAACTCAGCAGGGCGAAAATTGCAGTATTCGGTCTTGGCGGAGCCGGATCACAGGTGGCAGAGTCACTTGCGCGCTGCGGTGTAGGGAGTCTGACACTGATCGATCATGAAAAGATCACATTGACGAATATCGGAAGCCAGGTGCTGGCACTTCATTCTACTCTGGGAATGAGCAAGGTAGAGGCGGCCAAGAAGAGAATCCGGGATATTGATGAGAATATTTTGGTGCATACCTACGAAACCTTTTATAATGAGGAGACTGCGGGAATGTTTGAATTACGTTCCTTTGATTATATTGTGGATACAATGGGAACACTGTCGTCAAAACTGCTTCTGATCAGCAGAGCAAGGGAGGGACGTGTGCCTGTGATCTCCTGCCTGGACATCGGGGACAAGATAGACCCGTCTAGACTTGAGGTTGCGGATATCAGCAGGACCACAGTATGCCCGGCGGCCAGGATCATAAAAAAAGAACTGCGTAAACAGGGAATACGTAAACTCAAAGTACTGTATTCCAGAGAACAACCGGCAAAAGAAAAGCTTTTCAGACGGAGAAGAACTATGGTGAAGAAGCCTGCCGAAGGAAATATTTCCTTTGTGACAGGGACTGCGGGATATCTGCTGGCGGGAGAAGTTGTGCGGGATATACTGTCAGCCGGAAACGCTTCACACAGCTGACAGCAAATGAGAAATTGAGCGCAGATCACGGACAGATCCAGTTCATGAGCATGAGTCAAGGCGGAACAGTAATGTCTGCTTTACAGAAATAAAACAGAAAGACTGAGGAAATAAAAAGTGAATTCAGAAATCATAAAAAAGTTCTGCGATCTTCTTGGAGAAGAACGTGTTTTTACAGGCGAAGCAATGAGCCGTCATACAACTTTTAAGATCGGAGGTCCGGCGGATTATTTTCTGATGCCGGATAAAGACACAGATGTGGGTCGTATCGTAAAAATCTGTAAAGAAAGTGCGATCCCTTATTTTATCCTCGGAAACGGAAGCAATCTTCTGGTAGGAGACGGCGGTTACCGTGGCGCGGTTATCCAGATCTACAAAAATATGTCTGCCGTTACCGTAGAAGGAACAGAGATCACCGTACAGGCAGGTGCGCTGCTTTCATCGGTGGCAGCAGCAGCAAAAAATGCAGCTCTTACAGGCTTTGAGTTTGCAGGCGGGATCCCGGGAACTATGGGCGGTGCGGTTGTGATGAATGCAGGTGCCTATGGCGGCGAGATGAAGGATGTTCTCACAGAGGTAACTGTGATGGATGAGGAGGGAGAGATCGTTACCCTTCCGGCAGATAAACTGGAATTGGGATATCGTACCAGCATCATCAAAACCGCAGGTTATATCGTGCTGGAAGCAAAGCTACAGCTGAAGGAGGGAAATCCGGAAGTGATCCGTGAGACCATGAAAGATCTGACGATCCGTCGTACCACCAAACAGCCGTTGGAGTATCCCAGTGCTGGAAGTACCTTTAAGAGACCGGAGGGATATTTTGCAGGTAAGCTGATCATGGACAGCGGTCTTGCTGGATATCAGGTAGGTGGTGCACAGGTTTCTGAGAAACACTGTGGCTTTGTGATCAATGCAGGCGGTGCAACTGCCAGGGATGTCCGCACGCTGATGGATAATGTCAGGGATATCGTTTATAAGAAATATGGAGTTACGCTGGAACCGGAGGTGAAGTTCCTGGGTGATTTTGAAGCCTGATGACCATTTCTGGTACATCGTTTTCAAAATAATTATACCACTTACTTGTCTGTGGATCCGATCGCACAGACCTAAAAGGCTCAGCGTAGTCCGGCTTTCAGGTACCCAGGATATGAAACAGAGGGAACAGGAATGCGTATGTACGCTTTGCAGATAACGGAAGAAGAAATGGAAAGGAAGAGAGACTATGCGTTTTGTGATCGTTACAGGAGTGTCAGGAGCAGGAAAAACAGCTGCACTTAAAATGTTGGAGGATATGGGATATTTCTGCGTGGATAATCTTCCAATCCAGCTTCTGGAAAAATTTGCTTCCCTTCTTCCTGAGATGCAGAGCGAAAATGTTAGAAATGTGGCTCTGGGGATCGATGCCAGAAGCGGAAGTGCCCTTGATGAACTGGAAGTAGTTCTGGACCGTATGAAGCAGACCGGGTATGATTACGAGATCCTGTTTATGGATGCAGAGGATTCTGTCCTTGTAAAACGCTATAAAGAATCCAGAAGAAGCCACCCGCTGGCAAGAGCAGGGAGAGTGGATGAGGGAATCCGCCTGGAACGTGAGAAAACAAAATTTCTCCGGAAACGTGCGGATTATATCATTGATACCAGCCATCTGCTTACCAGGGAGCTTCGCCAGGAAATCGAAAAGATCTTTGTGGATGACAGAGAGTTCAGCAATATCATGATCTCTGTGCTTTCCTTCGGCTTTAAGTATGGAATCCCGGCAGATGCAGATCTTGTGTTTGATGTGCGATTTCTTCCCAATCCCTATTATGTGGATGAACTGCGTCCTCTGACAGGCCTTGACGATGAAGTGTTCAATTATGTGATGGCCAGTGATACGGCGAAAGCCTTCGCGGACAAACTGGAGGATATGATCCGTTTTCTGATCCCTAACTACATTAAAGAAGGGAAAACAAGCCTTGTGATCGGTATCGGATGTACAGGGGGAAAACATCGTTCTGTTACTATTGCCAGAGAACTTTTTTCCAGGCTTTCCAAATCGGATGAATACGGCATCCGCCTGGAGCACAGGGATGCGGAGAAGGACAGACTTCTGAAAAAATAACTGCCGCGATGAAAAGGGTGGCAGGGAAACAGTAAAAGAGGGTTCGGGATGTCATTTTCAGGAAAAGTCAAAGAAGAACTTGCAGGACAGCTTAGTCTGGCCAGGCATTGTCAGGTGGCAGAACTGGCGGCACTGCTCTGCGGCTGCGGCCGTGTGGAAAAAATGTCGGATGGAAACAGAAAACTATGGATCCAGACAGAAAATGAAGCAGTTGCAAGAAAAAGCTTTACATTATTGCGAAAAACCTTTAATATAGAGACAGCGATTGTTATCCGGGAAGGGTCTCATCTCAAACGGGGTAAGGTATATCTTGTTGAGGTTACGGATCCTGCCAGAACAGAGGAAGTACTGCAGGGGACAAAGCTTTCTGTGGATAACGAAACCGGTTTACTTGAAATGGATAATTCGCTTGTGGTTCAGATGAACTGTTGCAAGCGGGCATTTATTCGCGGTACTTTTTTGTCGTCCGGTTCGATCAGTGATCCAGAGAAAGGGTATCATTTTGAGATCGTGTGTCCGGACAGCAGGAAAGCGGAACAATTACAGGGGATTATCCGCAGTTTTCACGTAGAAGCTAAAATTGTGGTGCGCAAGAAATCATATGTGGTCTATGTGAAGGAAGGCGCGCAGATCGTTGACATGCTGGCAGTCATGGAGGCGAACGTAGCCCTTATGGATCTGGAGAACATCCGGATACTTAAGGAAATGCGTAACACGGTAAACCGTAAGGTGAACTGTGAGGCTGCGAATATCAATAAAACGGTAAATGCGGCAGTGAGACAGGTGGAAGATATACAGCTGATCAGCAGAACTATCGGCTTTGAGAGCTTAAGCGATGGACTGGCACAGATAGCCAGGCTGAGACTGCAGTATCCGGATGCCACACTGAAAGAATTAGGTATGATGTTGAATCCGCAGGTGGGCAAATCAGGTGTGAATCACCGGCTTCGCAAGCTGAGTGAGATCGCAGATGAGCTGCGGGAGAACAAGGAGGAGCTATTATGATTAAAAAAACAATCACTATCAACTTATCCACTGGACTGGAGGCAAGACCTGTAGCACAGCTTGTTCAGGTGGCAAGCCAGTTTAACAGTGAAATTTATGTTGAGATTGGCAAAAAAAGAGTCAATGCAAAGAGCATTATGGGAATGATGACCCTGGGACTTGACGCTGGAGAAGAGATTACACTGTCTGCCAACGGTGATGATGAGAATGCAGCGATGGAGAGCATTGAACAGTATTTAAGCAACCAGTAATCAGTTGGGACAGAGCAGTCCGCGGAAAAGGGTAGATTCCTGCGGATGTGGAATATAAAGGGATACAGACGGAAAGGAAGACCGATTCCCGCTGTATCCCTTTACGCTTCAAAGTACCTACAAATATGAAAGAGGAAGATTACCTATGTCAAAAGTATTGAAATTTATCGTACATTTTGTTGTGATATGCACACTGATCTGTGTACTGGGACTTGCTCTTCCGCCGTTCTTCGGGGTGAGAACAGTGATCGTGGATAAATCCGATAAGGCAACGAACCTCCCAGTCGGATCTGTTACATATGCGATCCCGGAGAAGAGTTCTGCGATCAGCGCAGGTACTCCGATCCTTGTACAGAAAGATTCCGAGACATATAAATATACGATCACCAATCTCGATGCCTCCAAGGGAACCGGAACAGTAACAGATCAGTCCGTTTCCGGAGGAAAGACTTTTACCATTAAGGTTGGAGATTATGTTCCAAAAGTTGTAGTTACCATTGGCTATGTGGGATATCTTATGGTGGCTACAGAAAGTATTGAAGGCCTGATCATTCTTGGTCTGGTCGTATTGTTCCTGATCATCCTGTATGTGATCGCAGAACTCTGGAAGAAAGAGCCGGATGATATTGAGGAAGATGTGAACGATCCGGAACCGGGTTATGTGAAGTCCAGGAAAGAACTGAAGCAGGAAGAAAAAGCACGTGCCAGAAGAATGAAGGAAGAAGAAAAAGAGATCATTCAGGAAGAAAAGGCACGAAAACACAAAAATAAAAAAGCAGATAAGCGTAAGGTCCGTACGGGCGGTTTCGTAGATGAGATTGACGAGGAGGATGTTACAGGCTATTCGGAGAATAAAAAGAAGGTTGCCATACAGCAGACTGCACAGACTGCCGCAAGTGAAGCTCATGCGGAACTTAAGAAAGAGATTGCAGCAGCCACTTCAGAAGAAGCAGATATGCTTTCCAGACTGGAAATGGCAGAACGTACGGTTGAAGAAAACAGAAAGCCGCATCCGGCCGGAAAGGTCGAAGAGGTTCCGGAAGAGGAAGAGGAGCCGGTTACCATTGGAAGCCTTGCGATGCCGTCTTATTCCGCAGCGCAGCTTGCAAGCCGCGTAAAGAAGGCCGGTGATGCACCGGATATCGTTAAGGATGACATCACGAAGGTTACACTGTTTGATTACTCGGATATCATCAGTGGTGATGTGGACGATATGGAAGAATAAAATAAGTACCTATTATATAAGAAGAAAATGGTTCAGAAATGAGCCATTTTCTTCTTTTTTAAAAAAAATCAAAAAAATTTAAAAAAAGGCTTGCATTCTGAAGAATCATCGTATATACTAATCCTTGCTGTGACATTGATAGCTATGAAGCGCGAGGTTGCTGCCACACTGGCAGGTTTTCCGTGGAGCGAATGTCAAGTTAGGAAACTGACGACAAGTCACTGTACAAAGTTCAATAACCATCTTGGGATGGGACGTGTGTGCAAATATACCATGACACACACGGAGATGTGTACAGTCGCCGCTTGTCGTACTGCTATATAAGTACGAATAGGAGGAGACTTTTTTTATGGCAAATCAGGTAATGAGAATCACATTAAAGGCATATGATCATCAGCTCGTTGATGCATCTGCAGCAAAGATCATCGAGACAGTAAAGAAGAACGGAGCAATGGTAAGTGGACCGGTTCCGCTTCCTACTAAGAAAGAGGTTGTTACAATCTTAAGAGCTGTTCATAAATACAAAGATTCCAGAGAGCAGTTTGAGCAGAGAACTCATAAGAGACTTATCGATATCCTGACACCAACTCAGAAAACAGTAGACGCACTTTCCAGACTGGAAATGCCGGCTGGTGTTCACATCGATATCAAGATGAAAAACCGCTAATAATGTCATTTGACATTAACTATATGATTGCCGAATGGTAATCCGCTATAAGGAGGAAGAAAGAAATGAAGAAAGCTATTTTAGCTACTAAAGTCGGAATGACTCAGATCTTCAATGAAGATGGAATGTTAATTCCGGTAACTGTTTTACAGGCAGGTCCTTGCGTTGTAACTCAGGTTAAAACTGAGGAGAACGATGGATACACATCAGTTCAGGTTGGATTCGGCGAGATCAGAGAGAAACTGGTCAACAAACCGGAGAAAGGCCACTTCGATAAAGCTGGTGTAGCTGTAAAAAGATTTGTAAAAGAGTTCAGATTTGACAATGCCGGCGAGTATGAGGTTGGACAGGAAATCAAGGCTGACATCTTTGCAGCAGGAGATCACATCGATGCTACTGCAGTTTCCAAAGGTAAAGGCTTCCAGGGCGCCATCAAGAGACATGGCCAGTCCAGAGGACCTATGGCTCACGGTTCTAAATATCATCGTCATGCAGGTTCCAACGGCGCTTGCTCCGATCCGAGCAAGGTTTTCAAAGGAAAACATATGCCAGGTCACATGGGACATGTTCAGGTAACTGTTCAGAATCTTGAGATCGTACGTGTAGATACAGAAAATAACTTACTGTTAGTTAAAGGTGCTGTTCCAGGACCTAAGAAATCTTTGGTTACAATCAAAGAGACAGTAAAGTCCTTATAATAGGAAAGGAGGAGCATCAGAATGGCTAATGTAACTGTTTATAATATGGAAGGCAATGAAGTTGGCACAATGGAGCTGAATGACGCAGTATTCGGCGTTGAGATCAACGAGCATCTCGTTCATCTTGCAGTTGTTCGTCAGCTTGCAAATAACCGTCAGGGAACTCAGAAAGCGAAAACTCGTTCTGAGGTAAGAGGCGGCGGAAGAAAACCGTGGAGACAGAAAGGAACAGGTCATGCAAGACAGGGTTCCATCCGTGCACCACAGTGGACAGGCGGCGGTGTTGTATTCGCTCCGGTTCCGAGAGACTATGAAGTAAAAATGAACAAGAAGGAAAGAAGAGCAGCTCTTAAATCCGCTCTGACATCCAAGGTTCAGGATAATAAACTTGTTGTTGTTGACAGCCTTGCACTTGCTGAGGTTAAGACAAAAGAGATGCAGAAGGTCCTTACAAACCTGAAAGCAGAGAAAGCTCTTGTAATCACAGCTGATAACGATCAGAACGTAATTCTTTCTGCAAGAAACATCGCTGACGTGGAAACTGCAACACCGGCTACAATCAACACATACGATGTTATGAAACACAACACCGTAGTTGTTACAAAGGATGCCGTTGCATCTATCGAGGAGGTATACGCATAATGGCAAGTATTCAGTACTATGACGTAATCATCCGTCCGGTTATCACAGAGAAATCCATGAACGCCATGGGTGAGAAAAAATATACATTCCTTGTACATCCGGAAGCAAACAAGACTCAGATCAAAGAGGCTGTTGAGAAGATGTTCGAGGGAACCAAAGTTAAAAGCGTAAACACCATCAACAACGATGGAAAGAAAAAACGCCGTGGAATGGTAGTTGGAAAAACTGCTAAGACCAAAAAAGCTATCGTAGCTCTTACAGAAGAGAGCAAAGATATCGAGATCTTCGAAGGACTTTAATTAGAAGATCAGCATCAAGCGGTACGAGTGACACCTCGGAAGCAGAAGCTTCCTCGGTCGCGTTTCACGCTTCTACAGCTTCATAAGTAATCAGTCTCTTACATGCAAGCATGACGAGCCTGCTTCCTCATGAATCTGTGTCACTCTGATTATCGCGAATATACGCAGTCAAAAGCGTGATGATAAAGATTGAAAGGAGAAACATCATGGGAATCAAAAGCTATAACCCATATACACCGTCAAGAAGACATATGACTGGTTCCGACTTCTCTGAGATTACAGCTGCAAAACCAGAGAAATCCCTCGTTACTTCCCTTAAGAAGAACGCCGGACGTAACAATCAGGGTAAGATCACTGTAAGACATCAGGGTGGCGGAAGCAGAAGAAAATACAGAATCATCGACTTCAAGAGAAGAAAAGATGGAATCCCTGCAACAGTTAAAACAATCGAGTACGATCCGAACAGAACAGCTAACATCGCTCTTATCTGCTACGCAGATGGCGAGAAAGCTTACATCCTCGCTCCAGAGGGACTTAAAGTAGGCCAGAAGGTTTACAATGGTCCGGAAGCTGAGGTTCGTGTTGGAAACTGCCTCCCGTTGGAGCTTATCCCGGTTGGTACTATGGTTCACAACATTGAGCTTCATCCTGGAAAAGGCGGACAGATGGTTCGTTCTGCAGGAAACGGCGCACAGCTCATGGCTAAAGAAGGAAAGTTCGCAACACTTCGTCTTCCTTCCGGTGAGATGAGAATGGTTCCGATCGTATGCCGCGCAACTGTTGGTGTAATCGGAAACGGAGATCACAACCTTATTAACATCGGTAAAGCCGGACGTAAACGTAACATGGGTATCAGACCTACAGTTCGTGGTTCCGTAATGAACCCGAATGATCATCCACATGGTGGTGGTGAAGGTAAGACCGGTATCGGACGCCCAGGTCCTTGCACACCGTGGGGCAAACCTGCTCTCGGCCTGAAGACCAGAAAGAAAAACAAACAGTCCAACAAGTACATCGTAAGAAGACGCGATGGAAAAGCATTATCGAAATAATAAGGAGGAGAAAGCATGTCTCGTTCACTGAAAAAAGGACCTTTTGCAGACCAGAGCTTACTTAAAAAAGTAGACGCTCTTAACGCTGCAAATGATAAATCCGTAATCAAAACTTGGTCTCGCCGTTCCACAATCTTCCCGTCTTTCGTAGGACACACAATCGCTGTTCATGACGGAAGAAAACATGTGCCGGTATATATCACAGAGGATATGGTAGGACACAAACTTGGTGAGTTCGTTGCAACAAGAACTTACAGAGGACACGGAAAAGACGAGAAGAAGTCCGGAGTACGCTAGTCATCAGATTTATAACTGCCCGCTGTCAGTTTAAGACAGCTGGCAGATAACTCAGATATCGAATTTAGGAAAGGAGGCACTTTAAGATGGCAAAAGGACATAGAAGCCAGATAAAGAGAGCCAGAAATGAGAATAATAGAGAGACAAGGCCGTCTGCAAAGTTATCTTATGCAAGAATTTCTGTTCAGAAAGCATGCTACGTATTAGATGCAATCCGTGGCAAAGATGTACAGACAGCACTTGGTATCCTGACATACAATCCGAGATACGCTTCCAGCGTGATCAAAAAACTGCTTGAGTCAGCAGTAGCAAACGCTGAGAACAACAACGGAATGAACGCAGACAACCTTTATGTTGCAGCATGCTATGCAGATAAGGGACCTACAATGAAGAGAATTCAGCCGAGAGCACAGGGTAGAGCTTACAGAATCGAGAAGAGAACAAGCCATATCACTGTTGTGCTTGATGAAAGGTAAGGAGGAAAAGCATGGGACAGAAAGTTAATCCGCATGGCCTTAGAGTCGGAGTTATCAAGGATTGGGATTCCAGATGGTATGCAGAAGATAAATTTGCTGACTACCTGGTAGAAGACTACAACATCAGAACATTCCTTAAAAAGAAATTATACAGCGCAGGTGTTTCCAAGATCGAGATCGAGAGAGCATCTGACAGAGTTAAGATCATCATCTACACAGCAAAACCTGGTATCGTAATCGGTAAGGGCGGCGCAGAGATCGAGAAAGTTAAAGCTGAGCTTCAGAAATACACAGACAAGAAGCTTATCGTTGACATCAAAGAAGTAAAGAGACCGGACAAAGATGCACAGCTGGTTGCTGAGAACATTGCTCTTCAGCTTGAGAACCGTATTTCTTTCAGACGTGCTATGAAGTCCACAATGCAGAGAACAATGAAGGCTGGCGCTAAGGGAATCAAGACTTCCGTATCCGGACGTCTCGGTGGAGCTGATATGGCTCGTACAGAGTTCTACAGCGAGGGAACAATCCCGCTTCAGACACTTCGTGCAGATATCGATTATGGCTTTGCGGAAGCAGACACCACATACGGTAAAGTTGGTGTTAAGGCATGGATCTACAATGGTGAGATTCTTCCGACAAAAGGAACTAAGGAAGGGAGCGATAAATAATGTTAATGCCAAAAAGAGTAAAACGTCGTAAACAATTCCGTGGCTCCATGAGAGGAAAAGCCCTGAGAGGCAATGCTATCAACTATGGTGATTTCGGTCTTGTTGCTACTGAGCCGTGCTGGATCAGATCTAATCAGATCGAGGCAGCCCGTGTTGCTATGACCCGTTACATCAAACGTGGCGGTAAAGTTTGGATTAAGATTTTCCCGGATAAACCGGTAACAGCTAAACCAGCTGAGACTCGAATGGGTTCCGGAAAAGGCGCTCTGGAGTACTGGGTAGCAGTAGTTAAACCAGGTCGTGTTATGTTTGAGATTGCAGGCGTGTCCGAAGAGGTTGCCCGTGAAGCATTACGTCTTGCAATGCACAAGTTACCATGTAAATGTAAAATAGTTTCTCGTGCAGACTTAGAAGGCGGTGATAACAGTGAAAATTAATAAGTTCGTTGAAGATTTAAAAGCAAAGTCAGTTGCAGAACTGAATGAAGAATTAGTAGCTGCTAAAAAAGAGCTTTTCAATCTGAGATTTCAGAATGCAACAAACCAGTTAGACAATACAGGACGAATCAAAGAGGTTCGTAAAAATATTGCCAGAATCCAGACAGTAATCACTGAGCAGGCAAACGCTTCCAAATAGGACAGGAGGACATAGATCGTGGAAAGAAATCTGAGAAAAACCCGCGTGGGTAAGGTTATCAGCGACAAAATGGATAAGACCATCGTAGTTGCAATTGAAGACCATGTAAAACATCCTCTTTACAAAAAAATCGTGAAGAGAACATATAAATTAAAAGCTCATGATGAGAACAATGAGTGCAACATCGGAGATACCGTTAAGGTAATGGAGACCAGACCGCTGTCCAAGGACAAGAGATGGAGACTGGTTGAAATCGTAGAGAAAGCTAAATAAGGAGGAAACCAGTATGATTCAGCAGGAAACTAGACTGAAAGTTGCCGACAACACTGGTGCAAAAGAAATCCTTTGTATTCGTGTTATGGGCGGCTCTACAAGAAGATATGCAAACATCGGTGATACAATCGTTGCTACGGTTAAAGATGCAACACCAGGCGGCGTTGTTAAAAAAGGTGACGTTGTTAAAGCTGTAGTTGTTAGAACTAAAAAAGGCGCTCGTCGTAAAGACGGATCCTACATCCGTTTCGATGAAAATGCTGCCGTAATTATCAAGGATGACTTAACTCCGAGAGGAACTCGTATCTTTGGACCAGTTGCCAGAGAGCTTCGTGAGAAGAAATTCATGAAGATCGTTTCCTTAGCTCCGGAAGTATTATAGGAGGGTGCCGAATGTCAGCTATGAAAATTAAAAAAGGTGATACTGTAAAAGTTATCGCTGGAAAAGATAAAGGTAAGGACGGAAAAGTTCTTGCAGTTAACGTAAAAGACAACACAGTAGTTGTTGAGAACGTAAACATGGTTACAAAGCACGCTAAACCGTCCGCAGCTAATCAGAACGGTGGAATCGTGACAAAAGAAGCTCCGCTTCACATC
This sequence comes from Blautia sp. 2227st1_G12_2227SCRN_220401, assembly GCF_039062885.1. Classification (NCBI taxonomy): domain Bacteria; kingdom Bacillati; phylum Bacillota; class Clostridia; order Lachnospirales; family Lachnospiraceae; genus Blautia; species Blautia sp. 2227st1_G12_2227SCRN_220401. The sequence continues at coordinate 45,866 of NZ_JBCLNI010000017.1, forward strand.
TCCAACGTAATGCTCGTTGTAGACGGAAAAGCTACAAGAGTTGGATTCAAGATGGATGGAGACAAAAAAGTCCGTGTTGCAAAGGCAACAGGAAAGACAATCGATTAATTAAGAGAGGAGGCATATAAAGGTGAGTAGATTAAAAGATCTTTACAAGAACGAGATCATGGATGCCATGACCAAGAAATTCGGATACAAAAACGTAATGGAAGTGCCAAAACTCGAGAAAATCGTTGTTAACATGGGTGTTGGCGAGGCGAAAGAGAACGCTAAACTTCTTGACGCTGCAATCGCAGATATGGAACTTGTTACAGGACAGAAAGCAATCGCTACAAAAGCTAAAAAATCTGTCGCTAACTTCAAAATCAGAGAGGGTATGCCGATCGGATGTAAAGTTACTCTGAGAGGTGAGAAGATGTATGAATTCGCTGATCGTCTTATCAACCTTGCTCTTCCACGTGTACGTGACTTCCGTGGTGTTAACCCGAACGCATTCGACGGCAGAGGAAACTACGCTCTTGGTATCAAAGAGCAGTTGATCTTCCCAGAGGTTGAGTACGATAAGGTTGATAAAGTAAGAGGAATGGACGTTATCTTCGTTACAACTGCTAAAACAGATGAAGAGGCACGCGAATTACTGACATTATTCAACATGCCATTTGCTAAATAGGAGGAAAAGATTCATGGCTAAGACAGCAATGAAAATTAAACAGCAGCGCAAAGCTAAATTCTCCACAAGAGAGTATACTCGCTGCAGAATCTGTGGCCGTCCACATGCATACCTGAGAAAATACGGAATTTGCAGAATCTGCTTCCGTGAGCTGGCATACAAAGGTCAGATTCCGGGTGTTAAAAAAGCGTCCTGGTAGGCTGCAAGCAACTTTTTGATTAGATATATATTAATTCACACGACATGTAAAGTCTGAAGAAAGAGGAGGAAACTTACATGACAATGAGCGATCCGATCGCAGATATGCTTACAAGAATCCGTAACGCAAACACTGCAAAACATGACACTGTAGACGTACCGGCATCCAAGATGAAAATTGCTATCGCAAACATCCTTGTAGATGAGGGATACATCGCAAAATATGATCTGGTTGAGGATGGAGTTGTTAAAACTCTTCACATCACACTGAAATACGGTGAGGACAAAAATCAGAAGATCATCACAGGACTTAAGAGAATCTCCAAACCAGGTCTTCGTGTATACGCAGGCAAGGATGAGCTTCCGAAGGTTCTTGGTGGACTTGGTATCGCAATCCTTTCCACAAACAAAGGCGTTATCACTGACAAAGAGGCTCGTAAGCTTCAGGTTGGTGGCGAGGTACTTGCATTCGTATGGTAGTCCATACAGGGCAGTCATATAGCTTTTAAACTGAAAACAGAGAGGGCATGGGCCCTCTCCGACAATCTAAGTAAGGAGGACAAATTTATGTCACGAATCGGAAGACTTCCGGTTGCAATTCCAGCTGGCGTTGAGGTTACAGTCGCTGATGGAAACGTTGTAACAGTAAAAGGACCTAAGGGAACACTTGAGAGAGCACTCCCGACAGAGTTAGAGATCAAAGTTGAAGACGGTCATGTAGTAGTAACAAGACCGAACGACTTAAAGAGAATCAAATCCCTTCACGGATTAACAAGAAGCCTTATCCACAACATGGTTGTTGGTGTAAGCGAAGGCTACAAAAAAGAGCTTGAGGTTAACGGTGTTGGTTATAAAGCAGCTAAGCAGGGCAAGAAGCTCGTACTTAGCCTTGGATATTCTCACCCGGTAGAAATGGAAGATCCAGAAGGTCTTGAGTCCACAGTTGATGGAAACAAGATCATCGTATCTGGTATCAGCAAAGAAAAAGTTGGCCAGTACGCAGCTGAGATCAGAGACAAGAGAAGACCTGAGCCATACAAGGGCAAGGGAATCAAGTACGTTGACGAAGTTATCAGACGTAAAGTCGGTAAGACCGGTAAGAAATAATTAAGGAGAGTGAGAATATGATTAACAAAGCATCCAGAAGCGAAATTCGCGAAAAGAAGCATAGAAGATTACGTCATCATTTAAACGGAACTGCAACTACTCCTCGTCTGGCAGTATTTCGTTCCAACAAGCACATCTATGCACAGATTATTGATGACACAGTTGGTAAGACTTTAGTATCCGCTTCTACTCTCCAGAAGGACGTAAAAGCAGAGCTTGAGAACACTGACGATGTACAGGCTGCAGCAAAAGTCGGAACAGTAATCGGTAAAAAAGCCATCGAGGCTGGTATCGAGAACGTTGTTTTCGACAGAGGTGGATATATCTACCACGGAAAAGTTAAAGCACTGGCAGATGCAGCAAGAGAAGCTGGACTGAAATTCTAAGAGGAGGAAAAGAACACATGAAACGTAATCTTATTGATGCTAGTCAGTTAGAGTTAGAAGATAAAGTAGTATCAATCAAGCGTGTTACCAAGGTTGTTAAAGGTGGTCGTAACTTCCGTTTCACAGCTTTAGTTGTTGTAGGTGACGGCAATGGACACGTTGGTGCAGGTTTAGGAAAAGCAGCAGAAATTCCGGAGGCGATCCGCAAAGGTAAAGAGGACGCTATGAAGAAACTTGTTACTGTTGCAAGAGACGAGAACAATTCCATTACACATGACTTCATCGGAAAATTCGGAAGCGCTGAGATGCTTCTGAAGAGAGCTCCGGAAGGTACTGGAGTTATCGCCGGTGGCCCGGCACGTGCCGTAATCGAGCTTGCTGGTATCAAAAACATCCGTACAAAATGTATGGGTTCCAGAAATAAACAGAACGTAGTTCTGGCAACAATCGCAGGCCTGAGCCAGTTAAAGACTCCGGAAGAGGTTGCAAAGCTCCGCGGAAAATCTGTAGATGAGATTCTGGGTTAAGGAGGAAATGGAAATGGCAGATACAATCAAGGTTACACTGGTAAAATCTCCAATCGGTGCAGTACCGAAGCACAAAAAAACTGTAAAAGCTATGGGTCTTACAAAGATGCATAAAACAGTTGAGATGCCAGACAACGCTGCAACCAGAGGAATGATTCAGCAGGTGCAGCACCTGGTAAAAGTAGAAGATTAAGGAGGTGCCAGAATGGAATTATCAAACTTAAGACCCGCAGAGGGTTCCAAGCATAGCGATAACTTCAGAAGAGGCCGTGGACATGGTTCAGGAAACGGCAAAACTGCTGGTAAAGGACATAAAGGACAGCTTGCTCGTTCCGGACACAAGAAACCGGGATTCGAGGGAGGTCAGATGCCTTTATACAGACGTCTTCCTAAGAGAGGTTTCACTAACAGAAACTCCAAAGAAATTATCGCAATCAATGTAGACGTTCTCAATCGTTTTGAGGATGGCGCAGAGGTTACAGTTGACAGCTTACTTGCAAGCGGTGCAATCTCCAAGATCGGTGATGGTGTTAAGATCCTTGGAAACGGCGAGCTTACAAAAAAACTCAATGTTAAAGTAAACGCTGTCAGCGAGACTGCAAAAACAAAAATTGAAGCTGCTGGTGGTACAGTAGAGGTGATCTAATGTTTGAGACTCTTAAGAGTGTTTTCAAAGTAAAGGAAATGAGAAGGAAACTTCTCTATCTGATCTGGATGATATTCGTGATCAGAATTGGATCCCAGCTTCCTGTACCGGGAGTCGACAGTGACTTCTTCAAGCAGTGGTTTGAATCTAATACCGGTGACGCATTCAATTTCTTTGATGCGTTCACCGGCGGTTCCTTTACTCAGATGTCAATTTTTGCATTGAACATCACACCTTACATTACTTCTTCCATTATCATTCAGCTTCTTACCATTGCCATTCCGGCACTGGAAGAAATGCAGCGTGACGGAGAAGAAGGCAGAAAAAAGCTTACAGCAATCACACGTTATGTAACCGTTGGTCTTGCTCTGTTTGAGTCTGTTGCCATGGCAATCGGATTCGGACGTCAGGGTATGATCCCGAACATGAACTTCCTTAAAGGAATCGTAGTTGTTGCAAGTTTAACAGCGGGTTCCGCAATGCTTATGTGGCTGGGCGAGCGTATTACAGAGAAGGGTGTTGGAAATGGTATTTCCATCGTCCTGACAATCAATATCGTGTCCAGGATCCCGAGCGATGTATCCCTTCTTTATGAGAACTTCGTCAAGGGCAAAACAATTGCAAAAGGCATGCTCGCAGCCTGCATTATTGCTGTGATCATCCTGTTTGTTGTAGTGCTCGTACTTATCCTCAACGGAGCAGAGAGAAGAATTCCGGTTCAGTATTCCAGAAAGATGGTTGGACGTAAGATGATGGGCGGTCAGTCCACAAACATCCCGCTCAAGGTAAATACTGCCGGTGTTATCCCGGTTATTTTTGCTTCTTCCATTATGTCATTCCCGTCAATCATTGCACAGTTTGCTGGCAAAGGAAACGGAACAGGCATTGGAAGTGAGATCTTAAGAGGACTTTCCTCTAATAACTGGTGTAATCCAAGTCAGATCCAGTATAGCTGGGGTCTGATCGTGTATGTAGTACTTTGCGTATTCTTCGCATACTTCTATACATCCATTACCTTTAATCCGTTGGAAGTAGCCGATAATATCAAAAAGCAGGGCGGTTTTATCCCAGGCATCCGTCCGGGAAAACCGACTTCAGATTATTTGACTAAAATCCTGAATTATATTATATTTATAGGTGCAGTAGGTCTTGTTATCGTGGCCGTTATTCCGTTCTTCTTTAACGGTGTATTTGGCGCGAACGTTTCCTTCGGAGGAACATCTATCATCATCATCGTAGGTGTTATCCTGGAGACCGTTAAGCAGATGGAATCTCAGCTGCTTGTACGTAATTACAAAGGCTTCCTGAACTAATTGAAAATGAAGGTTGCGGTGCGAAAGTGTCGCAGCCTTGATTTGTAAACAGGACTGTCTGAAAATCAGGCAGCAAACAGGAAAATGGAGGGTATGCTATGAGAATTATTATGTTGGGTGCACCGGGGGCAGGCAAAGGTACTCAGGCCAAGAAAATTGCGGCGAAATATGGGATTCCGCACATCTCCACAGGAGATATTTTCCGTGCCAACATCAAAAACGGTACCGAGCTTGGAAACAAAGCAAAAACTTACATGGATCAGGGACTTCTTGTTCCGGATGAACTGACCTGTGACCTTGTTGTTGACAGAATCCAGCAGGAGGATGCAAGAGAAGGATATGTTCTTGATGGTTTTCCGAGAACAATTCCGCAGGCAGAATGTCTGACAGAGGCTCTGAACAAACTTGGAAGCAAAATTGACTATGCAATCGATGTGGATGTACCGGATGATAATATCGTGAAACGTATGGGCGGTCGTCGTGCCTGCGTAAAATGCGGTGCAACTTATCATGTTGAGTTCGCAGCACCGAAAACAGAAGGTGTCTGTGATACCTGTGGTGACAAGCTTGTACTCCGTGACGATGATAAGCCGGAAACAGTCCAGAAGCGTCTGAATGTTTATCATGAGCAGACACAGCCATTGATTGACTATTACACCAGACAGGGTGTTTTGAAGACGGTAGACGGAACCAGGGATCTGAATGAGGTATTCCAGGAGATCGTTGACATCTTAGGAGAATAAGAATGTCCGTAACAATTAAGACACAGCATGAAATAGAACTTATGAGAGAATCCGGCCATCTTCTGGAGAAGGTGCATGATGGTTTGATCCCTTATATCAAACCAGGCGTCAGCACCAAGGAGATTGATAAGATTGGAGAAGAAATGATCCGGTCTATGGGCTGTATTCCGAACTTTTTGAATTACGGAGGTTTTCCGGCTTCTTTTTGTATCAGCCTGAATGATGAGGTTGTGCATGGAATTCCATCCGAAGAGAAGATTATCCAGGACGGGGATCTGGTTAAGATCGACGCCGGCCTGATTTACAAGGGCTACCATTCTGACGCAGCACGTACCTATGCGGTAGGTGAAGTATCCAAAGAAGCACAGCAGCTCATTAAGGTTACAAGAGAGTGCTTTTTTGAAGGACTGAAAATGGCAAAAGCCGGAAATCATTTAAATGATATTTCCAAAGCCATCGGAGCCCACGCAGCGAAATACCGTTATGGTATTGTACGTGACCTTGTAGGACATGGAATCGGAACTCATCTTCATGAGGATCCGCAGATTCCAAACTTCCCGCAGAAGCGCAGGGGCATCAAGCTCCTTCCGGGAATGACCCTGGCCGTCGAGCCCATGATCAACCTTGGTCGTGCGGACGTGGCATGGCTGGACGATGAGTGGACAGTGGTAACCATGGATGGTTCACTTTCCGCCCATTATGAAAATACGATCCTCATCACCGATGGGGAACCAGAGATTCTGACGCTTACGAATCTGTAAGCAGCAATTGTTGTCATGACATAGGAGGTAAAAAATGTCAAAAGCAGATGTGATCGAAGTAGAAGGCACTGTTCTGGAGAAACTGCCTAATGCGATGTTTAAAGTGGAACTGGAAAACAAACATGTGGTACTTGCACATATCAGTGGCAAGCTCCGTATGAATTTTATCCGTATTCTCCCGGGAGATAAAGTAACGATCGAACTTTCTCCGTATGATCTTTCCAAAGGAAGAATCATCTGGAGAGATAAATAAGAAATATTGTAAAAGATGACCTGGTGGCGTCAAGCTGCCGGGTCTTTTTTTGCCTTTTCTGCAGAAAAGAATCTGAAGTGGAATTTATCACTCACATTTTTTTACGTTTCTCAGGCAGCGATACGGCTGCATCCTGGTCTGACTACGAAGTGGAGAAACCGGATACACTCTAAGAATGCAGAATAATTGAAAATCAGTGTAAAACTTAAACTTGTTGACAAACTGTGAAGTGAGTGTATTCGGGATATGCAGCAAATCGAAAATCCTGGCTTTACGAATATTATAAGATAAAACATAAAAATCCCTCGGAAATGATTAAAAAATCATTTTTCGGGGGATTTGTTTATGCAGATAATTTTTTATTTTACTTATGTTATCACCTTATCATCCAATCCCGCCCAGCACAACACCAAGGATCAGCACCAGAAAGCACACCGGAATATAAAGATATTTACACACCGGATAAAAATATTTCGTGAATGGTTTCTCGCGGCCTTTGTTGACCTGGCTTTCCACATAGCTCCGGCCGAAGATCCAGAAGAACATGATCCCTGCAAGTCCCGCGCCGAGAGGACAGATATAGATGGAAAGCACATCCATCCAGTCAGAAACAATGCCCTGGATAAGAAGCGAAACCACAACACCGATCACTGCGATCACCATGCAGGAGGGAATCCTGCCAAGACCTGTTTTTTCCTGAACTGTGGCAATAGGAGCTTCATAAAGGTTCATAAGCGAGGTCATGCCTGCAAGGAACACAGCTACGAAAAAGATGATGGCAATGATCCGTCCGCCAGGCATGGTTTTGATCAGGTGCGGCAGGTAGATGAACAGAAGTCCGGGACCGCCCTGGTCAAGCTTGGCACCTGTGGTAGCCATGGCCGGAATGATAACAAGTGCTGCCAGCATAGCAGCCAGAGTATCAAAAAGTGCTACCCTTGCAGCAGATGCAGGGATATCTTCGCTGTCCGGAAGATAAGATCCGTAGATCAGTGTACCGTTACCTGCAACAGACAGGGAGAAAAATGCCTGTCCAAGTGCGAAGATCCAGGTGGAAGGCTTTGCCAGAACTTCCGGCTCCACGCGGAAGATATAGCGGTATCCGGCAGCAGCTCCCGGCTGAAAGGCAACATAGATGCCAAGGATCACAAACAGAATAAAGAAGATGGGCATCATCACTTTATTGGCTTTTTCGATGCCGCTTCCAACGCCGTACATCAGGATAAACATGCAGATCACAAGAGCAGCCAGCTGCCAGAGATTATTTCCCCAGGCAGAGGCCATGCCTCCGAATTTGGTGCCAAAGGACTCAATATCTGCCGGTGCCAGAGTAGATCCTGTAAAGGCTCCGAGCATATATCGGAAGATCCATCCCATAACAACGGTATAACCGATAGCCATGGCCAGTGCACCGATCACCGGTATCCAGCCCAGTGTTTCACCCAGCCTTCGTCTGCATTTGGTTTCACAGGCCATGCCGAAGGCGTCAATGGGCCCGGAACGTGTCCCGCGGCCAAAGCTCATCTCACCGATCACCCCGGTAAAGCCGATCAGTGCCACAAAAATAAAATACGGGATCAGGAACGATCCCCCGCCATACAGGGAAACTCTGGTGGGAAACATCCAGATATTTCCCATTCCAACCGCAGACCCGATGCAGGCCAGAATGAACCCCCAGCGGCTGTTAAAAGATTCTCGTTTTTTCATAAAAATAAAATTTCCTCTCTCCGTTGATCGTTTCAGTATAACATAATTTTGGAAAATAGGAAACTGCAGCATCTATACAGATCCAGGTATCTATACAGATCTAGGCGGATATTTGTGAGCCACATTTGTCACCTGCTCATAACCGTATAGCTGCGAAGCAGTTATGAGCCGGGCTCATCGGCGCAGGGCATTATCATAAAATCGAAAATGATCCGGTCTGTGCCGTGACTGGGTATACTCAAACATCACACCGTCACTGTTATAAGTCTGGCTGGACACCACAGCCACGCAGTTATAATCCTTTACATTCAGATGAAGATATTTTTCATCAATTTCTGTAACCTTTTCCACAGTCATGATACGTTTGCTGTTGACAATGGTCATATGAAGCACCTGTTCCAGATATTCATAGATAGAATGACTGGCAATCTCGGCAGTAAGGCCGGGAACGGATTCCTTCAGAAAATAATTATGGTTGATGATCAGCGGGATATCTTCAAGATAATGGATACGCTGAATATAATATACTTCTGCACCAGCGGGAAATCCTGTGTAAGCTGACTGATTTTTGCTGATACAAAGCTCTGTAAAAAGAGCCACCTCCGTATGGGCATTCTGACCGTTCCTTGCAGCAGATTCCTTGAAGGTTTCGATCTCTCCGATGGTGAAAGCAGTCTTCTCGTTTGGACGGTAGATATTGCGGACACCTTTTCCCTGCATGGTCTGTACATAGCCGTCACTGACAAGAAGACTGACCGCACGTCGCAGGGTATTGCGGGAGCAGCCGTAAGTCTGGATCAGAGTGTTTTCGGAAGGCAGAAGCTCCTGATAGGCAAAGGTGTTGTCCTCTATTTTCATTTTCAGATCTTTATAGATATCTTCGTAAATACTTTTGGGCATTTCAATTCTCCATTCATGTTCGGTCAAAAATATATAGCAGGATTTATGATTTCTGGAATAATTATAAAAGATTTTCCCGGTAAGCGCAATGTAAATACCGTGGAATGTTTAAACAAGTTACAGAGCATATTGATATGTTATGAGGATAGTATGAGAAATATAGATGAAATCAATTTGCGGCCATTCAAAATCATGATACTGGATTTCGAACGCATATAAGCTGTAAGCGCCAGAGGGGCTTACGCGTAAACAAAAAAGGAAATGTGACAGTGTAAAAACAGATCACATTTCCTCTTATTTTATCAAAGCTAAAATAAAGTCAGGCCTCTTTTTTCTTATAGGAAAGATTTCTGAAGCTGCTGCCGTCAGAAGCGCTGCTTCGGGTAACTGCCGGTGTATCGGCTGCGGTATTCCGGTCTACACTGATCAGCCATACAGCATAGAAGGCAGGAACCAGACAGAGCCATACGCCTGAGAGACCGCAGGTCATATACAGGATCAGAGACAAAGCTGCACCTGTATGAAAAGAAAGCAGCGTCATTCCGTAGAATTTTGCTTTATCGCACTGTGCGCTGTCCTTTTTCATAAGGAACTGAGTGACAGCTGTGGTGAACTGGCGAAGGTTGTTGGTGGAAAAGATCGTGGAGCTGTTATATCCGCCGGGAGCCTTGAAGGTACACCACTGGAAAGGCATTGCAAAGAACACGGGGTAAAGAGCCACAACCGGAGACATTCCGGAAGGAAAGAATCCCAGGAGCAGGATCGCAAAGATATCGATCACGATACTGATAAAACGAAGATCTGCGGAAAAATGCTCTGGGATCCAGACCGTAAGGATAACAGCAGCCATATATATGAGAAGCGCACCCACACGCAGAAGCATATCCGAAAAATTCCTGCCTATGAGATCCCGCACAACACCAAGAAGATTGGCTGTCTGGGCATTGCCGAAAAGATCAGCTCTTGACACAATGGCATAAAGCCCCAGGTATCCACCGATAAAAGATAAGGTGTAATGTATCAGAAAACGATATTTCATTTCCGTATGCATATGTAAAGATTCCTTTCATTAAAAAATAGGCAGATTCCATATGTCTGCCGGACTTTGCCACCCATTATAATACAGCCTGTAAAAAAAATCAAAAATTTTTTTAATTTTTTCTTGCATTTCAGGAAAACAGGTGTTAGTATATATTTTAAGCGCGCAAATACTGTGTATGAGTGCGCCTGTGAAACTGCAGATATGAGACTAATTTACGGAAGGAGGATTTCCAGTGAAAGTAAGATCATCTGTAAAGCCGATCTGCGAGAAGTGCAAGGTCATTAAGAGAAAGGGATCCATCAGAATCATCTGTGAGAACCCGAAGCACAAACAGCGTCAGGGTTGATTTCCATATCGGAACTTCTTTGGAATGTTTGTGAAACGTGCGGCTGCAGTATGAAACACCCGGTAGGGTTGTTCTACTGAACAGATAATAAGCATGTATTGCCTAATACCGAGAGGCAACAGCGGTTAAGATCCGCAATTTCGGAAAGGCTGTGATTCGCCAATTACAGCTGGGTGTTTTACCGAGGCACCCCAATTAGGAAACTAGAAAAGAAAGCGGCAGGTCGATATGTCCCATTTCACCTTGCGAGAGCAAGTGACATACGATATGCGGAACTTTCAGAAACAGAAAATGGAGGAAACAGTACATGGCTCGTATAGCTGGTGTAGACTTACCAAGAGAGAAACGTATTGAAATCGGTCTTACCTACATTTATGGAATTGGTAGACCAAGCGCAGATAAAATTCTTGCTAAAGCAGAGGTTAATCCTGACACACGTGTCAGAGATCTGACTGATGACGAGGTTAAGAGACTGAGTGCTGTTATTGATGAGACAATGACAGTAGAAGGTGATCTGAGAAGGGAAATCGCCCTTAACATCAAGAGACTGCAGGAGATTGGATGCTACAGAGGTATCCGTCATCGTAAAGGACTCCCGGTTCGTGGTCAGAAGACTAAGACAAATGCGAGAACTCGCAAGGGACCGAAGAGAACTGTTGCAAACAAGAAGAAATAATTTATAGATATAACTAATTAATTTCAATAAAAGGAAAGTGTAGGTTAGTTTTAAAATGGCAAAAGTTACAAAGAAAACGACAAAACGTCGTGTCAAGAAAAACGTTGAACACGGACAGGCACACATTCAGTCTTCCTTCAACAATACAATCGTCACACTGACAGATAACGAAGGAAACGCTCTTTCATGGGCAAGTGCCGGTGGTCTTGGATTTAAAGGTTCAAGGAAATCTACCCCTTATGCAGCACAGATGGCAGCAGAGACTGCAACAAAGGCTGCTTTAATTCATGGATTAAAAACAGTAGACGTTATGGTAAAAGGCCCGGGCTCAGGCCGTGAAGCTGCAATCCGTGCGCTTCAGGCATGCGGACTTGAAGTAACCAGCATTCGTGACGTAACTCCGGTTCCTCACAACGGATGCCGTCCACCAAAACGCAGAAGAGTCTAATTAGGAGGTAGTTGAAATGGCAGTAAATAGAGTACCTGTTCTGAAAAGATGCAGATCCCTTGGCCTGGATCCGATTTACTTAGGAATTGATAAGAAGTCCACAAGACAGTTAAAACGTGCAAACCGCAAGGTGTCTGAGTATGGTCTTCAGTTAAAAGAGAAACAGAAAGCAAAATTTATCTACGGAGTTCTTGAGAAACCTTTCCGTAACTACTACAAGAAAGCCGACAGAATGCAGGGCCAGACAGGTGAGAACCTTATGGTTATGCTTGAGAGCAGACTTGACAACATCGTTTTCCGTATGGGATTTGCCAGAACAAGAAGAGAGGCTCGTCAGATCGTAGATCACAAGCACGTACTTGTTAACGGAAAATGTGTAAACATTCCGTCCTACCTGTGCAAAGCAGGAGACACAATTGAGATCAGAGAGAAGAGCAAAGGCTCTGAGAGATATAAAGGAATCCTTGAGATCACTGGCGGAAGACTTGTTCCGGAGTGGATCGACGTTGATCAGGAGAACCTGAAGGGTGTAGTTAAAGAGCTTCCTACAAGAGAGCAGATCGATGTTCCTGTAAACGAGATGCTTATCGTCGAGCTGTATTCTAAATAATTAGTAACTGTTTACTGTGTCTACAGTTATAAAAATTGGTAATACCCTCGAATGTTGATTAACCCAGAAGGAGGGAACCTTATAGTGTTTGATTTCAATAAACCAAAAATCGAAATAACCGAAATATCCGAAGATAAGAAGTTTGGAAGATTCGTTGTAGAGCCTCTGGAAAGAGGTTATGGTACTACCCTTGGCAATTCTTTAAGAAGAATTATGCTGTCCTCCCTTCCGGGAGCTGCAGTAAGCCAGGTGAAGATCGATGGTGTACTTCATGAATTCAGCTCCATTCCGGGCGTGAAGGAAGATGTGACCGAAATCATCATGAATCTGAAATCTCTTGCCATTAAGAATCACAGCAGTGACAATGAGCCGAAGACCGCATACATTGAGTGTGAGGGCAAAGGTGTTGTTACAGCAGCTGATATCCAGGCAGATCAGGATATTGAGATCATGAACCCGGATCAGGTGATCGCAACCCTGAACGGTGGAAAAGACTGCAGACTGGCCATGGAGCTTACCATTACCAAGGGACGTGGCTATATCAGTGCAGACAAAGGCAAAACCGATGACATGCCGATCGGTATGATCGCAGTGGATGCGATCTACACACCGGTAGACAGAGTCAACATGATCGTAGAGAATACACGAGTTGGTCAGGTAACTGACTTCGACAAGCTTACACTGGATGTATATACCAATGGAACACTTGATCCGGATGAGGCAGTCAGCCTTGCAGCAAAGGTTCTCAGCGAGCATTTAAACCTGTTCATTGATCTTTCCGAGAATGCTAAGACCGCAGAGGTTATGATCGAGAAAGAAGACAATGAGAAGGAAAAGGTTCTGGAGATGAGCATTGATGAGCTTGAGCTCTCTGTTCGTTCCTACAACTGCCTTAAGAGAGCCGGTATCAATACGGTTGAAGAATTATGCAACAAGACTTCTGACGATATGATGAAGGTTCGTAATCTGGGCCGCAAATCCTTAGAGGAAGTACTTGCAAAACTCAAAGAGCTGGGACTTCAGCTCCAGCCTACAGAGGAATAATCCGGAAACAGAGTAATGAGTGGGGTGTCAGCAGCAGGACAGTAAGACCGAACAAGCATGTCCTGGTGTCCCACAGATGGAGGATAATAAAATGGCAAAATATAGAAAATTAAGCAGAACATCTAACCAGAGAAAAGCACTTCTCAGAAATCAGGTTACAAACCTTCTTCATCACGGAAAGATCGTGACAACAGAAGCTAAGGCTAAAGAGATCCGTAAGATCGCTGAGGGACTTATCGCTATGGCTGTACGTGAGAAAGACAATTTCGAGACAGTTACAGTAACAGCTAAGGTTGCTCGTAAAGATGCTGACGGAAAACGTGTAAAAGAAGTCGTAGACGGCAAAAAGAAAACAGTTTACGATGAAGTTCAGAAAGAGATCAAGAAAGATGCTCCTTCCAGACTTCATGCACGTCGTGAGATGATGAAAGTTTTCTATCCTGTAACAGAGGTTCCTGCTAAGGGCGCTGGCAGAAAGAAAAATACAAAAGAAGTTGACATGGTTGACAAGATGTTCAGCGAGATTGCTCCGAAATACGCAGATCGTAACGGTGGTTACACAAGAATCGTTAAGATCGGACAGCGTAAAGGCGATGCAGCAATGGAAGTTCTTATCGAGCTTGTATAATTTACTTCTGACCGATTTAAAGGACATTTGCAGAAATGCAGATGTCCTTTTTTAATATTCCAAAAACTCGAAAAAATGCATAAATGGTGGGTTTTCGACCATAAATTACATTAAGATATCATAATTTGAATAACAAATCATGGTATAATATATAGAACAAAAAGTAACAATGATGGAGTAAAAGGGGATACATAAATATGACGATGATGACCATTGCCATTTGTGATGATATGCAGACGGATGCGAGAAAACTTCACAAACAGCTTGAGCGGATCGTTCCAGGGTCAGAAATTCGGATATTTAAAAGCGGCGAGCTTTTATTGGAAGAATTGGAAAAGAAAAGGAAACCTGAGGTAAGCTGAATGACTTCGAAAAACAGCTTGACGACGGTACATTTTTGCGGTGTCATCAGAGCTTTATAGTAAATATGGAACGGGTCACAGGAGCTGAAAATGACAGCTTCCATATCGGAGAGCATGTAATACCGATCTCCCGATCCTATAATCGGAATGCACACGAGAAATATGATGAATATCTGAGACTTCAGCAGGAATATGACGAGGAAGAAGAGGATTAACTTGATTATTATCCTTTTTTAGCGTACAATCGGTAATGTATGAAATACGACTACACGTATGCGAAAGGATGATAAACATGGTCGGTGGGACTTTTGGTATTACCGGACAGAAACAATATAGGAATGGTTTGGGACAGGTTCCCGGATATGATAAATTTGCAGAAGATAAAAAGGAAAGCAGCGAGGAAATGTTTTCCTTTACGTCTTGTGCATTTTTTTGTTGCCTGAGATGATGCGACGTTTTATACTGACATTGGAAATACTGTTTGTATCGCTTTTTCTTCTGGGAGGAAGTTTTCCGGAAACAGAAACTGCCCGGAATACATCAGGAGGATTTAGCTGGAAGGACTACAGGACCATTGCACATGCTCTGGGAGGTATGGACGGAAAGGATTACCTGAATTCCAGAGAGGGATTTCTGTTCATGTATGAACAGGGAGTTCGTCTTTTTGAATTGGATCTTTCCAGGACATCCGATGGAGTATGGGTCTGCAGGCATAACTGGAACGATCCCATGGGACAGTGGGATGGCAACGGAAAAAAAGTCCTTACAGAAAAGGAATTCAGACAAAGTAAAATATATGGGAAATACACCCCCATGACACTGGAGGATTTTTTCCTTCTTCTGAAAGATTATCCGGATGCATATGTGCTGATCGATTCCAAACAGTATTCTCTTCGCAATTATCAGAGAACACTGGAGGATTACAGTGATTATGTGGAAATTGCCAGGAATGCAGGTGCCGGTGAGACGCTGGATCGGATCATTCCGGAAATCTACAATGAAGCAATGTTTCCCGGAACGGCCATGCTCTATTCTTTTCCTTCCTATGTATATTCACTGTGGCAGGAGTATTCTGTGGAAGAGCTGGAGTATATTGCATCCTTCTGTAAAGAAAAGGAAATTCCGGCAGCAACAGTATACTGGGAGTATTGGTCAGAAGAAACGGAGAAGATCTTTGAAAAAAACGGGATCAGTCTGTATGTTTATACGGTTAATGACCGTGACCAGGCCAGAAGATACATTTCGCAGGGAGCAGAAGGAATCTGTACCGATTTCCTGACAGCGGAAGATCTGTGGTAAGAGAAATAAAAACAAAGGAATCAGAAGATTATGAAAATAAGAACAACCATTGCTGTGATGGCAGCAAAGATCACAGGACATGTCTGTAAGCTTATGGGCCGGCAGGGTGTGACCTGGGCCGGTAAGGTCGCGATGAAGATCTGTCCGGATATCCTGGAAGAGCTTTCTTCTCAGGTAAGAGAAAAAATATTTGTAGTATGCGGAACAAACGGAAAGACCACAACCAATAACATGCTGTGCGCAGGCCTTGAGGCAGAGGGAAAAAAGGTCATCTGCAATCATACCGGTTCAAACATGCTCAACGGAGTTGTGGCAGCCTTTGTATTGGGGGCAAAATTCAGCGGAAAACTGGATGCGGATTATGCCTGTATCGAGGTGGATGAGGCATCCACAAGACATGTGTTCACAAGGATCAGACCGGATTATATGGTTATGACCAATCTGTTCCGTGATCAGCTGGACCGTTATGGCGAGATCGATATCACTATGAACATCCTGGAAGAAATGATGAAAAAGGTTCCGGATATGAAGGTCATTGTCAATGGTGATGATGCACTGTCTGCATATCTTGCCATGGACTGCGGAAATCCTTTTGTAACCTACGGGATCAGCAAACCGGTGATCGAGAACAAAACAAACGAGATCCGTGAGGGCCGGTTCTGTAAGTGCTGTGGAGAAAGGCTGATCTACAGCTTCTATCATTACAGTCAGCTGGGAGACTACAGATGTCCGAAATGCGGCTTTAAACGTCCGGAGATCGACTTTGATGCCACAGATGTGAAGGTGGATGATCAGATTGCCTTTACAGTGGAGGATAAACGGATCGTGGCCAATTATAAGGGATTCTATAATGTGTATAATATTCTGGCTGCCTATGCGGGAATTCGTACCGCAGGCTTTAAGGCGGAGCATTTTAATGAGATGCTCCGGAAGTTTAATCCGGAAAACGGACGCAATGAACAGTTTCGGATCAAGGGCACCAGTGTTGTTCTGAATCTTGCCAAGAATCCGGCCGGTTTTAACCAGAACATTTCAGCTGTGATGCAGGACGGATCACCAAAGGATATCATCATTGTGATCAATGATAATGCACAGGATGGAAAAGATATCTCCTGGCTCTGGGATGTGGATTTTGATCTTTTCGGAGGGGACAATATCAATTCCATCACAGTCAGTGGTATCCGGTGTCAGGATATGCGCCTCCGTCTGAAATATGTGGATATCCCGTCCATGCTGGAAAATGATGTGGAGACAGCCATCCGCAAACGAATCGGGGATGGATGCGGCAATCTTTATGTACTTGTAAATTATACGGCGCTGTTTGGCACCAGAAATATCCTGAAGAAACTGGAGGGTGAGAAATGAAGATAACGATAGGGCATTTATATCCGGATCTTCTGAACCTTTACGGTGACAGAGGAAATATCCAGTGTCTGATGAAGCGCTGTCTCTGGAGAGGAATCGAGGCAGAAACCATAGCTTATGAACTGGATGACAGAATCGATTTTTCCAAACTGGATATCGTACTTCTTGGCGGTGGCTCCGACAGAGAACAGATGCTGGTATGTGAAAAGCTGAAGGAAATCCAGAAGGATTTCAAGGCGTATGTGGAAGACAATGGAGTTGTGATCGCAATCTGTGGAGGGTATCAGCTCCTTGGAAATTATTATAAGACGGATCAGGGAATGATCGAGGGTCTGAAGCTTGTAGATATGAGCACTGAGCAGGGAAAAGGCCGCCTTATTGGAAACATTGTGATGCAGAGCGATCTTTTTGATATGCCCATCGTAGGTTTTGAAAATCATGGAGGGCGTACCACCATCGGAAACAACAGATCCCTGGGAAAGGTTCTGTCAGGATACGGAAATGACGGACAATCCGGTGAGGAAGGGGTTGTATACAAAAATGTGATCGGTACGTATCTTCACGGACCGCTTCTTCCCAAGAACCCGCAGCTTGCAGATCTTCTGATCAGCCGTGCACTGGAAAAGAAATACGGTAAAAAGATCGAACTTGAGAAACTGGACGACAGCGAGGAACAGGAGGCAAACTCCTATATTTTCCATCGCTTTGTAAAAAACGAAGGATAAGAGGGCAGTATGGCAAAATCAAACAATCAGAAGGCGAAGATCCTGTACCTTGAAAAAATGCTGCGGGAAACAGGGGAGCATCGGGTAATATCTATGCAGAAGATCCTTGAGAATCTTGAGAAACAGGGAATCCGTGCAGAGCGAAAGAGCATTTATGATGATGTGGAGGTATTACGTTCTTTTGGAATGGATATCCGTTATACAAGAGAACGGCCGGGTGGGTATTATCTTGCCGGTGAGAGTGCCGGAGAGGAACAGCCGTCTGAAGAACCCGGGCTGACTGCGGAAGCTAAGGAGATTCATGAAACTAAAGATATTCATGAGACCTCTGTGGCAGGTTACCGGAAGCTTCTTGAGGCTTCAGCCGGAACCATAAAAAAAGAAATAAAACTTCTCTGTACTGGAGCTGTACAGGCGGAGGTGCGTGACTTTTTCGGCACAGATGCAGAATATAAGATGAAAGATAGCGGAGATCTGACGGTAACTGCAGAGCTTCCGGAAAATGGAAAATTCTACGGCTGGCTGACCGGGATGGGCGGCAGTGTACGTATCCTGAAACCCAAGAAATCTGCAGCCGCCTACAGAGACTATCTGAAATCACTGGCAAAGGACTATAAAGGCTTATAGGAGAGATTTGATCATGAAGAAAAAAACAGCAATCCTGCTTGTGGGAGCTTTTGTCTTTACAGCAGCCTTTTCCGGCTGTGGAAAAAACAAAGAGGCGACAGAGGCAGCCAATGAAAGTGTGGAGTCTGAAGACCCGGAGGGAAAAGCCAAAAACAGCAATGATGCAGAGGAAGAAGAAAAAAAAGAAGCAAAAGAAACTGCGGCAGCAGATAAGAAAGTAGGTGTGTTTCTGCCTTCATCAGCAGATGATCCCCGTTGGTCTGCTGATGGAGAAACTCTTCAGAATACACTGGAAGATGATGGATATGATGCAGAGATATTTTGGGCAGATGAAGACAGTGATACGCAGGTATCACAGATCCAGTCCATTCTGGACGATGAAGAGCTTTCTGCACTTGTCATCGCACCTTCAGATGCTTACAGCCTGAACGATGTGCTGGAGCAGGTGTATGAGAAATCTATCCCTGTGATTTCTTACGATCAGCTGATCATGGATACAGATAAGGTCAACTATTATGTTACCTTTAATACAAGAAAAGCCGGAAAAATGGTGGGAGATTCCATCATAAAAAAAATGGATCTGGAGAAAGCCCGGGAAGAAAAGAAAACTCTGACCATTGAGTTCCTTATGGGCTCTCCGGATGATCGTGACGCACTGTTTTTTTATAATGGCGTGATGGAGAAGCTTCAGGAATATTTCGACGACGGAACACTGGTATGTACTTCAGGAAAGCTGACCTTTGATGATACTGCAGTGATGCGTTTCGGAAGAAATACCGCAAAGAATGATATGGCGGAGATCCTTTCTCAGAATTATACAGAGGGTGCGCCGGATATTATCTGCACAGGTGCCGACGACCTTGCACTTGGGGCTGTGGATGCCCTGGAGGATGCAGGACATGTGTCTGGAGAGGATGGTTGGCCTATGATCACAGGAGGCGGCTGTGAGGCAGAAGCAGTGACCGCTGCGATCCAGGGAAAGATTGAGGATGATCTGCTGTTTGATAACCGTGTACTGGCACATGACTGTGTGACGATGGTGGATGCTCTTCTGAAAGGGGAGAAGCCGGAGATCTCCGATTATGAGCAGTATGACAACGGGACCAAGATCGTGGGAACTGTGACCAGTGATATCCAGCTGATCGATGCAGATAATTATCAGATGCTTGTGGATGACGGATATTATGAAGAGGAAGAGATCATGCCGGAGGCAACTGCCACACCAACGCCGACAGTGACATCGGAAGCTACGGTGACGGAAGAACCGGATATAGATGAAAATACACCGGAAGCTGCATCGGCTTCATCGGAAAAGGAAGAAACGGAAATTTCCGGAACACCGACACCGGAGGAAACAGTAACTCCGACACCTTCAGAGAAAGCGGAAAAGGGTGCAGATGCATAGATCAGAAATGATATCATGATCTGGCTGTGATAAAAATAAAAATACTCCCGGAAACAATGTATATAAGTTTCCAGGAGTATTTTTTATGATAAATCTTATTCACGGAAAGTAAGTTTGCCATCAGCAATGGAATCAATGATAGCAAGGGATTCCAGATGGATACCCATGTCACGGATGGTCTGTCCGCCGGACTGGAAGCCTTTTTCGATAACGATTCCGGCTCCTTCAAGAGTTGCGCCGGATTTCTTAACGATGTCGATCAGACCGAGAAGTGCACAGCCATTGGCAAGAAAATCATCGATCAGGAGTACGTGATCTTCCGGTCCGAGAAATTTCTTGGAAAGGATCACATCGTAAACTTTCTTGTGGGTGAAAGACTCTACCTTGGTGGTGTACATCTCGCCGTCAAGGTTCACACTCTGTGCTTTCTTGGCAAATACAACCGGTACATGGAAATACTGTGCCGCAATACAGGCAATACCGATACCGGAAGCCTCGATGGTAAGGATCTTGGTGATTGGACAGTGGTCAAAACGTTTCTTGAATTCTTTGCCGACCTCGTTGATCAGGTCAATATCCATCTGATGATTCAGGAAGCTGTCCACTTTTAAAATATTTCCTTCTTTTACTACGCCGTCTGTCAGAATTCTGTCTTTTAAAAGCTGCATGAAATTTATCTCCTTTGATTTATCACATTAATATATGTTTACTGCCCACGGACAGAGCAGTAATATTTTTAATATGTATCATACGACAATATTTGCGTGAGTGCAATTATTTTTGACAAAAAAACATAAAATTATTATAATGGATAGGATGACTAAGAAAGGAACAGGCACAGATGAAAGAGTACGAAGTAATCTGGGAAATTTTTAACAAATGTCCGAGAAATCAGATGCGTGATGTATTTGTGGAAGAAGTGGAGATTGCAGATCCGGAAGCGTATGTGAAACAGAAATTTCAGGGGAAGGATGTCTCCTACGAGAAGACAGTACTGGAAGACGGAACCATCATTTTTGACATTCAGACATCTATGATCCGGCAGCGCTGTTCTTTCACGGAGATCTGAAGGAGGAAATACACATGAAAGAAACACATGTGCACGTTCTCGAGGATGGAACCGTTCTTGAACATACCCACGGGGAACAGGAACATGTGCATACTCACGATGGCACACATCCTCATCATCACAGCCACGCACAGACCAAGGCCGTACTCAACAGACTTTCCAGGGCCATCGGGCATATGGAATCCATTAAGCGTATGGTGGAGGAAGGACGTGACTGCAGCGAAGTGCTGATCCAGCTGTCAGCCGTAAAATCTGCGATCAATAATACAGGCAAGATCATACTGCAGGATCATATAGAACACTGCATCGTGGATGCCGTGGAGCATGGAGACAGGGATGCTATCAAGGAACTGGAAAAAGCGATCGACAGATTTATGAAGTAAGGTAAGGAGTTCATGAGAGATCGTGAATGAGAAAAATACACGGACAGAGAGCCAGTTCTGTCTGTGTAAATACAAAGAATGAGAGGAATCTATTATGGCAAAAGAGTGTAGCAATACATCCTGCAACAAATCAAGCTGTGAAGGCTGCGGACAGAAACAGCCCCAGAGCCTCATGGCAGAACCAAATGTTTTTTCTGACGTAAAACATGTGATCGGAGTTGTCAGCGGAAAGGGAGGCGTGGGTAAATCCTTCGTAACAGGCTCCTTGGCAAACCTGATGGCTTCCAAGGGATATAAAGTGGGCATTATGGATGCTGATATCACCGGTCCGTCCATCCCGAAGATGTATGGCATCAAGGGCAATGCACAGGGCAGTGACAATGGGATATATCCGATGCCAACTGCAAACGGAATCGAGGTTATGTCTGTAAACCTTCTTCTCCCGGATGAGGAGACACCGGTGATCTGGAGAGGTCCGGTCCTTGCAAATATGGTAAAACAGTTCTGGAGTGATGTGATCTGGGGTGAATTGGATTATCTTTTTGTAGATATGCCGCCAGGAACCGGAGATGTTCCGCTGACAGTATTCCAGTCCCTGCCGATCGAGGGTGTCGTGATCGTTACTTCTCCGCAGGATCTGGTCCGCATGATCGTCAAGAAGGCCTATAACATGGCTGATATGATGAAGGTTCCGGTCCTTGGAATCGTGGAGAACTATAGCTATGTGAAATGTCCGGACTGCGGAAAAGAGATCAAGGTCTTTGGCGAGAGCCATATCGATGAGATCGCTGCAGAACTGAAGGTTCCGGTCCTGGGCAAGATGCCGATTGACGTGAAGCTTGCAGAGCTTGCAGACAGCGGTCTGTTCAGTAAGATCGAGAATGAGTATATCACTGCGGCAGCAGACGTGATGCCGAAGGCTGAAGCGTAAGTAATAAGAATAATATCTGACCGATATCAATAACAGAAAAGACCACCGGAATTGAGTACATAAGGATCGTAATAACCTTATGGCAGATTCCGGTGGCTTTTTTTACTGAATCAGGGAAGTATCCTGCTTCGATCGCGAAAAGCAGTAAGCGGCAGGAACTTGATCGTATCAGATCTGGGAAAAATATTTAAGAAAGCACTGGGCAGCCTGGGAAAGCTGCAGTGCTTCATGATGAGCGATCACGGCACTTCTTGCGGGCAGAGGTGTTTTCAGATGGACAGGTTCCAGACCCGGACGGTTGCGGAGCATATAATCCGGGATACAGGCAATACCAAGTCCGATCTCTGCAAGATCGATCAGCAGATCGTTGCTGTTCAGTTCAACCTCCGGCAGCAGCTTCAGTCCCTGGGCTGCAAACACCTGATGAAGATATTCGCTGGTGGTACTCTTTGGAGCGAGCATCAGGATGGGATAATCCAGAAGATTTTCCATGGAAAGAGGCGATTTGCCCATGGTGAAATAGTCCGGATTTGCCACGAAGATATCCCGGAATTCCAGCACAGTCTGAAGCTTGGTGTGGGCTGAAAGCCGGGAATTCGGGTAGTTGGTGACGATCAGCTCAGCCTGGCCGTTTTCCAGAAGCTCCGCACATCCGATGGAGGTACTGTTGATGATCTTGATCCGTACCTCCGGATGATCCTTGTGGAAACGGCGGAGATAGGGGATGAGAAAATAGCGGCACAGAGTATCGCTGGCACCGATCCGCAGCTGACCGGTAAGATTTCCTTCTCCGGAAAGGACAGCCTCTCCCTCGTTTAGCATGGAAAGGGCCGGCTTTACATGCTGGAGAAGAAGCTCTCCCTCCGGAGTCAGGATGACCCGTTTGGTGCTGCGCACAAACAGAGTATGGCCCAGCTTTTTTTCAAGGTTTTTGACGGCCTGGCTTACTGCAGACTGTGAGATAAAAAGCTGTCTGGAAGCCTCCGAAAAGCTCAGCGTCGTGGCCACGTAATAAAACACTTTGTAAAGTTCAAGATTGATATCCATATGTGAAAAATCCTCCGCTTATAAATGATATAAGATATATTAATTTTACTAATGATATTTCCTATGATACTATATTTTCAGCAGAAAAGAAAGACTGAAATGCTTTCTGCACGTTTACCATCCTTATTATCGGATATAGAGAAAGGAGCCTTCTATGAGCAACGTAAGACGTGTGTATGTAGAAAAGAAACCTGCCTTTGCAGTAAAAGCAAAGGAACTGAAACATGAGATCAAACATTATCTTGGTATCAGCACTGTGACAGCAGTCCGTGAGCTGATCCGTTATGACGTGGAGAATATCTCCGATGAAGTATTTGAGAAAGCCTGCAAGACCGTATTTGCAGAGCCGCCGGTAGATGATCTGTATCTTGAAAAATTTGATGTGGCAGAGGGCGCACGTGTATTTTCCGTAGAATTCCTTCCTGGACAGTTTGACCAGAGAGCCGATTCTGCAGTGCAGTGTGTACAGTTCCTGGATGAGAATGCAGCACCGATCATCCGTTCAGCAACTACTTATGTAATCGAAGGAAACGTTACAGATGCAGAGTTTGAGGCAATCAAACATCACTGCATCAACCCTGTGGATTCCCGTGAGACAGGTCTTGAGAAGCCGGAAACACTGGTAACAGTATTCCCGGATCCTGAGGATGTGAAGATTTTTGACGGATTCAAGGATATGGCTGAGGCTGATCTGAAGGAGCTGTACGCTTCTCTGAACCTCGCCATGACATTTAAGGACTTCCAGCATA
This sequence comes from Blautia sp. 2227st1_G12_2227SCRN_220401, assembly GCF_039062885.1. Lineage (NCBI taxonomy): Bacteria > Bacillati > Bacillota > Clostridia > Lachnospirales > Lachnospiraceae > Blautia > Blautia sp. 2227st1_G12_2227SCRN_220401. The sequence continues at coordinate 69,833 of NZ_JBCLNI010000017.1, forward strand.
TCCAGAATTATTTCAGAAATGAAGAGAAACGCGATCCTTCCATGACAGAGATCCGTGTTCTGGATACCTATTGGTCTGATCATTGCCGTCATACTACTTTCTCCACAGAGCTTACCAGCGTGAAGTTTGACGAAGGTGATTATAAGACTCCTATTGAAAAAACATACAAAGAATATCTGGATGCCCATAAGGATATGTACAAGGGCCGTGATGATAAGTTTGTCTGCCTGATGGATCTTGCACTTATGGCAATGAAGAAACTGAAAGCAGAAGGCAAGCTTGCAGACCAGGAAGAGTCTGATGAGATCAATGCCTGCAGTATCGTGGTACCGGTGGACGTGGACGGGAAAGAAGAAGAGTGGCTGATCAACTTCAAGAACGAGACACACAACCATCCGACGGAGATCGAGCCTTTTGGTGGTGCGGCAACCTGCCTTGGCGGAGCCATCCGTGATCCGCTTTCCGGACGTACCTATGTATACCAGGCAATGCGTGTGACAGGTGCAGCAGATCCTACCGTATCCGTAAAGGAAACTCTGAAGGGTAAACTTCCGCAGAAGAAGCTTGTCCGCAGCGCAGCCCACGGCTACAGCTCCTACGGAAACCAGATCGGTCTTGCAACCGGTGCTGTAAAAGAAATCTATCATCCGGACTACGTTGCAAAACGTATGGAGATCGGTGCGGTTATGGGTGCGGCTCCGAGACGTGCGGTTATCCGTGAAAATTCCGACCCTGGAGATATCATCATCCTTCTTGGCGGACGTACCGGCCGTGACGGTATCGGCGGTGCAACCGGTTCCTCCAAGGTCCACACAGAGGCTTCCATCGAGGTCTGCGGCGCTGAGGTGCAGAAAGGTAACGCGCCTACCGAGCGTAAGATCCAGAGAATGTTCCGCAGAGAGGAAGTCAGCCATATCATCAAGAAATGTAACGACTTTGGCGCAGGCGGTGTTTCCGTTGCCATCGGCGAGCTGGCACCGGGACTTCAGATCGACCTCGACAAGGTTCCGAAAAAATACGCAGGTCTTGACGGCACTGAGATCGCTATCTCTGAGTCTCAGGAGCGTATGGCTGTTGTAGTTGACCCGAAAGATGTGGATACTTTCCTGAAATTTGCAAATGAAGAGAATCTCGAGGCAATTCCGGTTGCAGTTGTAACGGAGGAGCCACGCCTTGTCCTTAACTGGAGAGGAAAAGAGATCGTAAATATCTCCCGTGCATTCCTGGATACCAACGGTGCACATCAGGAGACCTCCGTTGAGGTTGAGATCCCGTCAAAGGACGGAAATCTTTTCGAGGAACGTCCGGATGTAACAGATGTAAAGAAAAAATGGATGGATACTCTTGCTGACCTGAATGTATGCTCACAGAAGGGTCTTGTGGAGATGTTTGACGGCTCCATCGGCGCAGGCAGTGTATTTATGCCTCACGGTGGTAAATATCAGCTGACAGAGACACAGTCCATGGTTGCAAAGGTTCCGGTACAGAACGGAAAAACAGAGACTGTTACCATGATGAGCTACGGCTTTGATCCATACCTTTCCTCATGGAGTCCGTATCATGGAGCTGCCTACGCAGTAACCGAGTCCGTTGCCAAGATCGTTGCAACCGGTGGTGACTATAAGAAGATCCGTTTCACCTTCCAGGAATACTTCCGTCGTATGACAGAAGATCCTAAGAGATGGAGCCAGCCGTTCTCCGCACTGCTTGGTGCTTATGCGGCACAGATCGGATTCGGCCTTCCTTCCATCGGCGGTAAGGACAGTATGTCCGGAACCTTCAATGACATTGATGTTCCTCCGACACTGGTGTCCTTCGCAGTGGATGTTGCAAAGGTAAAAGATGTGATCACACCGGAGCTCAAAAAAGCAGGAAGCAAGCTGGTATGGCTCCGTGCACCGAAGGATTCCTATGATCTTCCGGATTACCCGGCTCTTATGGAGCAGTATGATAAATTACACCAGGATATCCAGGCAGGCCGTGTGATCTCCGCATATGCACTTGACCGTCATGGAATCGCTGCTGCAGTCAGCAAGATGGCCTTTGGTAACGGCATGGGTGTAAAGATCGAGCATAACCTTGATCCAAGAGATTTCTTTGCTCCGGCATTCGGCGATATCATCTGTGAGGTTCCGGATGGAAAAGTCGGTGAGCTTGCCATTACCTATACTGTGATCGGTGAGGTTACGGATAATGCGAAGTTCACCTACGGTGATACAGAGATCACTCTGAAAGAGGCGCTTTCCACATGGGAAGGAACTCTGGAGAATGTATTTAAAACAGCAGCAGGAACCGAGGACGTCAAGGCAGATGACGGTTCCCTTTACAAAGCAGACAGCATCTATGTATGCAAACATAAGGTTGCAAAACCGCGTGTATTTATTCCGGTATTCCCTGGAACAAACTGCGAGTATGACAGCACCCGTGCATTTGAGAGAGCAGGCGCCGAGGTAGACGTAAAGGTATTCAAGAACCTTACAGCAGAAGATATCCATGATTCTGTAGAGCTCTTTGAGAAAGCCATCGATCAGGCACAGATGATCATGTTCCCGGGCGGCTTCTCAGCCGGAGATGAGCCGGACGGATCCGCGAAATTCTTTGCTACCGCGTTCCAGAACGAGAAGATCAAGGAGGCAGTTATGAAGCTCCTCAATGAGCGTGACGGTCTTGCTCTTGGTATCTGCAACGGATTCCAGGCACTGATCAAACTGGGACTGGTACCGTACGGTGAGATCTGCGGACAGAAAGAGGATTCTCCGACACTGACCTACAACACCATCGGACGCCACGTATCCAAGATGGTTTACACCAAGGTTGTCAGCAACAAGTCTCCATGGCTTCAGAAAGCACAGCTTGGCGGCGTATACTGTAATCCGGCTTCTCATGGTGAGGGACGTTTTGTCGCAAACGATGAGTGGCTGAAGAAACTCAAGGAAAACGGACAGATCGCAACGGAGTATGTACCGGTAGATGAGACTGGATATGAGGGTGAATTTAACGTAAACGGCTCTTATATGAACATCGAGGGAATCACAAGCCCGGATGGACGTGTTCTCGGAAAGATGGCACACAGTGAGCGTCGTGACGCAGGCGTTGCTGTCAATATCTACGGAGAGCAGGATATCAAGATTTTCGAATCTGGTGTTGAGTACTTCAGATAATACCAGGGGGAAAAGGTCAAAAAGTCGTTCGTGCTTGCACGATAAGACTTTTGAACTTGGACCCCGCCAAACATGAGGAAGTAGCAATTTACGTAGTAAATTAGCGGATTCCGAATGTTTGAGGATTGCGTGAGCTGCGTGCAGCGGAGCAATCCGGGAGTATCAAGTTATGGGCAATACTTTGCCCATAACATCCTTACAGTGGCAGGGGATTTCAGACCTCCCTGCCACTGTAAAAATACAAAAAAGCATATATTTTTTAAAAAATTAAAAAAAGTGAAAAAAACTGTTGACACAAGTCACAAACCATTATATAATAGCAAAGCGAGTTGCGGAACGGAAGAGTTTCTAAGACGAACAACTGTTATGGGATCTTAGCTCAGCTGGGAGAGCATCTGCCTTACAAGCAGAGGGTCATAGGTTCGAGCCCTATAGGTCCCAT
>NZ_JBCLNI010000018.1:0-66793 GCF_039062885.1 Blautia sp. 2227st1_G12_2227SCRN_220401
GTCTAACTCCATTATATTTATCATCCTTTTTCTTATATCGACGGATATGTATTTATGAACTAATTGTTCTTTTTCAGCATACTACATCAGGGAATGGAGAACAAGTGTTTTTTTATACTATAGAGATTTTTTTGAGCAGATATGCTCAGATGTGCAATTCATCTCCCCACCTGAAGAGGTGGGAGAATTCTTGCTACATTTGTTAAATGTATTTTAGTATAAATTTGCGGGAAATGCAATGTAGGGGAGAACGGGTAAAAGTAAACAAAAAAATAAGAGTAAAATTAGACGCTTTGCCAATAGATTTTTAAAAAGGAAAGTTTTATACTCTACTTACAGTTAAGACATAAACATAAGTAAAAGACATAAATAACGAAATGAACGAAAAAAAGGAGGTTCTATCATGAAATTAACAAGAGAAGGAATCAAAGAGCGTGAAGCATGGGAGAAAGCAGGCATCAATCTTCCAGGATACGATGTAGAGGCAGTTACTGAGAAAGCGAAGAAGGAGCCAGGCTGGGTACATTTCGGAATCGGAAATATCTTCCGTGTATTTATCGGAGGTATTGCAGATGGTCTTCTGGAAGGGGGAGTTCTTGACAGAGGCATCACATGTGTAGAGACCTTTGATTATGATGTAGTAGATAAGATTTACGCGCCATATGACAACCTTGGCTTAAATGTCATTCTCCACGGTGATGGAACCCGTGAATACAAAGTTCTTGGGGCGCTTGCAGAAGCAGTGAAAGCACAGTCATCTGATGCTGGACAATGGGACCGCCTGAAAGAAATTTTTGCGGCTAAATCCCTGCAGCTGGTTTCCTTCACTATCACAGAAAAGGGTTATGCACTCCAGAAAGCAGACGGAACATGGTTCCCGTTTGTGGAAGCAGATATTAAGAACGGACCGGATAAGGCAACGGGAGCAATGGCAGTTCTTGTGGCTATGCTGAATGAGAGATATAAAGCAGGGAAATATCCGATCGCCCTGGTATCCATGGACAACTGCTCACAGAACGGCGCCAAGCTTCGTGAGTCCGTGCTGACTATGACAGAGGAATGGCATAAAGCGGGCTTCGTAGATGATGGCTTCGTAGATTATGTAACGGACGAGAAGGTGGTTGCATTCCCGTGGACCATGATCGACAAGATCACACCTCGTCCAAGCGAGCAGATCGCAGCAGACCTTGAGAAGCTTGGCGTTGAAGACATGCAGCCGGTGATCACAGGAAAGAAGACATACATAGCACCATTTGTTAATGCTGAGAAGCCACAGTATCTTGTTATCGAGGACAGCTTCCCTAACGGACGCCCTGCTCTGGAAAAAGGCTTCGGCGTATACATGGCGGACAGAAATACCGTCAATCTTTCCGAGAGAATGAAAGTAACCGTATGCCTGAATCCTGTACATTCCGCAACCGGCCCTCTTGGTGTGGTACTTGGCTATGATCTGTTTGCACATATGCTGAACACCAACGAAGATATGATGAAAATGGCCCGTATGGTTGCTTATGACGAGGGACTTCCGGTAGTTGCAGATCCTGGAATCCTTTCCCCGCAGGCATTTGTGGATGAACTCTTTAATGACCGTTTCCCGAATGAGTATCTTGGAGATACCAACCTTCGTCTGGCTGTAGATGTGTCCCAGATGGTAGGTATCCGTTTCGGTGAGACTGTAAAAGCATATGTGAAGAAATTTGGAGATGCTTCCAGACTGACAGCAATCCCGCTGGGAATCGCAGGCTGGCTGAGATACATGCTGGCTGTAGATGACGAAGGAAACAAATTTGAGCTTGCACCGGACCCGATGAATGAGGAGATCACAGAGCAGCTTGGCGATATCGTGATCGGAAAACCGGAAACCTTCAAGGATCAGCTGAAGCCGATCCTTTCCAATGAGAGATTGTTCTTCACAGACCTTTATAAAGATGGTGTCGGAGAGAAGATCGAGGATATGTTCCGTGAGATGATCGCAGGACCCGGAGCTGTAAAGGCAACTATTCATAAATATGTAAAATAAAACCAGGGTTACGAGAACGGTTTATGTAAGTATTTTGCATAGGAGAGTAGACAAAAATGATAGTAAAAGTAATTTTAGGCACAATGCAGAATGCAAGAAAGCTGGTAAGTATTGCAGAATCCATCCCCTATGATGTAGAATTATGTTATGGCCGTTATGTTGTAAATGCGAAGTCTATGCTTGGTGTCTTAAGTATGCCTGAGTTTGACGAGGGAGAGCTTCATATACATACAGATAATGAGAAAGAATGCGAGAAGATCCTTTTTCAGCTGCTTGATCAGAACCTTATTGTGGACACAGGAGATGCTGTGAAAAGATCCATCTATGATATCACAACCTTTGGTGAGATCCTGATCGATTTTACATCTCAGGATATCAATGAGGATGGACAGATGCTGTATGCCAGAAATCCGGGCGGTGCACCTGCCAATGGTGCAGTTGCAGCCAGCAGACTGGGAGCTCATACTGCATTTATCGGTAAAGCAGGAAAAGATATGCACGGAAAGTTCCTGAAATCTGTTCTTGAGAAAGAAAACGTGGATACCAAGGGTATGCTCCTGGACGAAAATTATTTTACTACACTGGCTTTTGTGGAAGTCAGCGAGACTGGAGAGAGGACTTTCTCTTTTGCAAGAAAACCGGGAGCGGATACGAAGATCCAGAAGGAAGAAGTGGATGTGGATGTGCTGGATCATACCCATATTTTTCATGTTGGATCCCTGTCCCTGACGGATCAGCCTGCAAGAGATACCACGTTTTATGCGGTAAAAAGAGCAAAAAACAAGGGCAGCGTGATTTCTTACGATCCCAATTACCGTGCATCTCTGTGGCCGGATGAAAAGACAGCGAAGAAGCATATGAGAAGCCTGGTTCCCTATGTGGATCTTATGAAGATTTCGGATGAAGAGACAGAACTTCTGACAGATCATAAGGATGTCCGGGAGGCAGCAGAAGCACTGTACAGCCAGGGCGTGAAAGTTGTGGCAGTTACACTTGGCGGCGAAGGAGCATATCTTTACGGCAAGGATGGCGGCTGTATGGTACCGGGATTTGCAGTGAAACAGATCGCAGACACGAACGGAGCCGGAGATTCTTTCTGGGGCGGTTTCCTGTACAAAGTCAGCACAGCAGAGAAACATCTGGACGAGCTGACCCAGGAGGATCTGAAGGAATTTGCCCGTTTCGGCAATGCAGTGGCCAGTCTCTGCGTGGAGAAAAAAGGTGCGATCCCGGCAATGCCGGAGCTTGCACAGGTGGAACGCAGAATTGCAGAGTGATCGTATTCATAAAACTGTAGCAGAGTTGAATCTAAATTGCGAAGCGATTGTGTTTATGAGTATGTCAGATTTATGAAAGGATGGGGTTTTGAAATGAATTTAAAAGATCAGATGAACGGAGTTCAGCACGTAGGCGTGCCAACCAATGATATTGAGACAACCATTAAATTTTATGAGGCACTGGGATTTAAGATCGCTTTCCAGACGGTGAACGAGGCTGCCAATGAGAAGGTTGCTTTCCTGAAGCTTGGAAATCTTGTGATCGAGACTTACGAGAACAAAGCAGCAAAAATGGAATCCGGCGCCATTGACCATGTTGCCATTGATGTGAAGGATGTGGAGAAAGTCCACGAGCTGGTGACAGCAGCAGGACTGAATACCACCAATGACGAGGTGCATTTTCTGCCGTTCTGGGAGAATGGCGTGAAATTTTTTACTATTGAAGGCCCGAATAAGGAGAAGGTGGAGTTCAGCCAGTATTTATAAAATGTGTAAGTCAGTTAAGTCTCCTGCAAGAATGTGGGTACCTGTCTTAATGGGAATTTACAATACAGTAAAAATACGCTAGAATAGAATACTGTTAATATTCATCTAAATAAAAAAGATCTATAAGAACAGGAGTATATACATGCTGGGACTTAAACCAATAAAGACTTTACCCATAAGAGAAAAGATTGCGGCGAATCTCAGAGAGGCAATTCTTTCAAAAAAAATTCCGGCGGGGGAAATTCTGACACTGGAAAGTACTGCGCAGGAACTTGGAGTGTCCATTACACCTACAAGAGAAGCCTTTCAGATTCTGGCAAGAGATGGACTTCTGGAACTGGAGCGAAATAAACGTGCAGTAGTTCTTGGAGTGAATGAAAAAACGATCCGCGAACATTTTCAGGTGCGGGCGGCACTGGAAAGTGAAGCCTGTGTTTTGTGTTGTGAAAATAAGATCGATCTTCAGAGGATTGATCAGATCCTCAAGGTTTCCAGAGAAGAGATAGAAAAAGGTGATTTTGAAAGTTATTCAAGTCTCAATCAGACTTTGCACATGGAATTATGGACAGCAGCAGGAAATGATAAACTTAAAAATATGCTGTCAGAACTGTGGAACGGACTGTCCAGAGGCGTACTGGTAAATGAAGAAGAGTACGTAAGAAAATCTCTGAAAGAGCATGAGGAAATTGTAGAAAGTATTCGAAAAGGTGATTCTATGGAATGTTATCTGCGTATGCAGAAACATATAAAAAGCAGTTGTGAGAACTTTGTGCAACGGTATAATTAGGCTGTAGAAATTACCATTTTTCTGTAAAAAGTATACAAAAACAGAACAGATAATTTTTACAAAACGCCGAAATTGTTAATTGTTATTGACAGTTACGGCGTTTTTCACTATTCTTTATGTATACAATATAAAAAATAAAAAATAAAAAGTGAAGAAGTAAAGAAAGGCGCAATGAAATGAACGACAAGAACATAATTGTGAACAAGCCGGAACCGAAACCGGGTATACTTGAGCGTGGTGATCTTTTTGCAATCGCAGTAGGAATGGTAATCGGCTCCGGAATGGTAACTCTGATCGGACCGGCAATGGCTTATACCGGTTATTCTGTATGGCTTGCTTATCTGACAGCGATTGTCATGGGATTCTTTATGGTTTTTCCGTATATTATTCTTGGTGGGACCATGCGCGTGGCAGGAGGCCCGTATTCCATCGTAACGAACCTTTCCGGAGTCAGCACCGGAGGTCTGGTAGCTTATACGAAACTGGTAACGCCGATCCTCAACAGTTCTTTTGCGTTGGCACTGGGATTGTATTTGAATAATCTCCTCCCGGGAATTACAGTGAAAGCACTGGCAATCGCAGGTGTTGTTATCCTGTTTGTTCTGAATCTTCTGGGAATGGATATTTTTGCAAAGGTAAGCAAGATATTATCAACGGTTCTTCTGATCACAATGGTTCTGTATGTTGTTTTCGGACTTACACAGATCAGACAGCCGATCTTTGATTTTTCAGGAGATAAGATGTTTACCGGCGGCTTTAAAGGCTTTATGCTGGCGGCACTTCTTCTTATCAATTCCGCAAATGGTTACTACAATATTCTGTGGTATGGTAAAGACGCGAAAAGAGCAACGAAAGATGTTCCGTTTGCGGCAATGTCCTGCGTGCCATGTCTGCTTTTTATTTATGTGGGCCTTGCGATGGTTACAGGTGGGGTGCTTCCTCACGATGAGGTTGCAGGTGTGGAAACAATCCTTCCGGCAGCACAGGAGATCCTTCCTGGTATTGTGTATAAACTTTTTATGATCGGCGGACCGATCATGGCAATCATCACTACTTTGAATGGTGTATTTAATGATGTACGATATCCGATCGCTCAGGCTGCCAAGGATGGATGGCTGCCGAAAGGAATTCTGAAGGAAAACCGTTTCGGAGCACCGTACCTGATCTATACCTACACACTGATCGTAGTGTTGCTTCCGATCATTTTTGATATGAGTATCGTGACGATCACAAATATTTTCCAGGTGATCACATTTTTTATGAATGTTACAGTTGTGTATGCAATTTCACGTCTTCCGAAGAAATATCCGGATACCTGGAAGAAGAACAAATTTCACCTTTCCAGTGCAGGACTTTACGTATTCTGTACCATCAGTATCATCATTTACACGATTATTTTTATAAAAGGAATTTTCAGTATTAAACTTGTATATGCAGTATCTGCTGTTATAGTTATGGTTGCATTGATCCTGATTGGTGTATATCTCACCAGAAAAGGTGGAATCCGTATCGAGACATCCATATGGCAGCCTGCAGAGGAGGAAAAAAATGAATGAATTAAATCCGTTCAAGCTGGCAAAAATGCTTGAGGAACTTGAGAACACCGTAGAATTACACAGTATTTCTGTACGGTATAAAGGAGAAAAGGTTGTTGAAGGAGCCTGGGCACCTTTCTCAATGGAAGAGCCGCAGATGCTGCATTCTTTATCAAAGATCGGAACAAGTATCTGTGTTGGATTTGCGGTGGATGAGGGAAAACTTCATCTGGAGGATAAATTTCTGGATTATGTGAGAGAAGATCTTCCGGATGAATATGATGAAGCCCTGGAAAATATTACCGTATATGATCTTCTTACCATGCAGGCCGGTTCCCCGGAATGCTGTAATAATGTATGGTTTTCCAGACTGGAAAAAGACTGGGAGAAGAACTGGCTTGGACAGCCTAAGCTGAAAGAAGATATCGGAAAAGTTTTTCATTATGATTCCGGATGCAGCTATACACTTTCCAGGATCGTGACCAAAGTTATGGGTGAAAACTGTCTGTCCATTATGCAGAAACGTGTTTTTGACAAACTTGGTTTTGGAAAGATCAACTGGCTTACAAGTCCTGAGGGACATAATACCGGCGGCTGGGGCATGTATCTGACCGCAGATCAGATTTCCACACTGGCACAGCTCCTTCTCCAGAAAGGAAACTGGAAGGGTGAGCAGCTGGTGCCACAGTGGTGGATCGAAGAGATGGGACAGTCAAGAGTCGTAATTCCCGGAGATGAGAAAAAAGCACTGACTCATTATGCATATCACATCAAAGCAGGAAAAGAGATCTTTGCGGCAGAAGGAGCATTTGGACAGTATTTGGTGTGCTTCCGGGAACTTCCGGTTGCTATTGGCATTACCGCAGGTGCGAGAGAATATCTTGCGGCAGATATCTGCCTTAAATATATGAAGGAAGCAGTTTCCATACCTTGCCCGGAAGAAAAACGGGAAGAAGGAGAGAAATATCTGGAAGCAAAAATAAAAAGCCTTTCTCTGCCACAGCCGGAAGGCAGACTGAAAACTGCGGAAAAAGAACTCAGTGGATTATTTAACCGGGAGATTATTTTTACAGAAAATCCGAGAAACATTGAAAGTGCAAAGATCATTCCGGAAGGATGTAAACTGCGTCTGGAAATGATAGTCCAGGGTGAGAAAAAGATTGCTTATGCAGGATTTAAGAGCTGGAAACAGAACGATCTTTATCCGGATGATTTTACAAAGAGATATCACAGCATTGCTTATGGAATGGATCAGGAAACGTTATATCTGTCTGTGGGACTGCTCAACACTTCCTACAGGGAAGAGTATTCCTTCTGGGTCAATTCTAAAGATACCGTGATCGCGACCTGGAGACCTAACGTTACCTATCTTCCGGAACAGCCGGATATGGTATGGAAGTTTACAGGAAACTTTAAATCCTGAAGAGAAAAAACTCAAAGTATAGACCGATAAAAATATAGCAATTCCTCCAACCTTATGATAAAAGAAACGAACAACCCGCAGGATACTGACTTGCCATCAGTGGTCCGATGGGTTGTTTTTTGTTTGGAATAAGTCTACAATAGGAAACAGAAATTTTTATTATTGTGACATAGGGAAGAAAGTGTACGATGAAAATACATTACAGAATTAAAAATAATGCAATAGAGATCGTTCGGTGTTATGGTACCGATGACCGGATCGTGCTGCCGGAAGAGATCAATGGTCTTCCGGTAGTCAGTGCGGCGCCGTATGCGTTTTCTGCACATAAGGACGGAGAAGAAGATGCAGAAACCTGGGAGAGCGAAGACGCATTTTCATTCGGAGAAGAGAGGCTTCTTGCCGGAGAGGAAGTGCAGGAGATCGTTTTTCCCGATACACTGAAGGAAATCGGAAGATATATTTTTTATGGATGCAAAAAACTGGAACGGCTGGAATTTTCGGATACCCTGATGCAGGTGGGAACCGGGGCATTTACGGGCTGTAGCGGGCTGAAGGAGCTTGTGATCCATCAGAAAAAAGGGTTCAAGTCCTGTGCAAAGGAGATCCTCGGTGAGCTGTGGCAGAAGATCGATGTGGATTTTCTGTATGAAAATGGTGAGGCAGGTGGAAAACGTGCGCATATGGTTTTTCCGGAGCATTACGATGAGGCGGTGGAGAACACGCCTGCGAGAATTTTGTTTACAGAGTATCATGGCTCCGGGACCAATTACCGGCAATGCTTCTATAATAAAGAACTGAATTTCGCAGAGTATGACAGCCTGTTTGATATGGCAGTGGTTATGGATAAGCTGGAGGTTCTGGTGGATATGAGCTTCGGACGACTTTGTCATCCGTGGCAGCTGAGTAAAAAGGCGAAGAAGCAGTATGAGGATTATATCCGGGAAAATCTTAAGGATATCGGGGAATATCTGGTGGAAAGCGGAAGCTTAAATGGTCTGGAGCTGCTTTCACGGAAAAAATTCTGGAACAGAGAGGGCCTGGAACATAGTATTGATGTGGCGTCCGGGAAGAAGGATATGGAGATTTCCGCATTTCTGATGAATGAACGCAGCCGGATGCTGAAGGAAGAGCAGAAGGTTGCCGGGGAGACAGAAAATGATGGGCGGCCAGCGAGACGGAGGAAGAAATTTCAGTTATGAGTGATATAGAAACAACTGAAAACAATAAAAATAACTTCCTGCCCGGTCAGGGATCCAATTCCCAGGAAGCAGCCCAGCGTCTCCAGGATATCGGCAGCAGCATCCTCCGGGCGGCAAGAGACGAGCTGTATCTTGGCATGCGTTTTCTGGATGTGGCGCTGAGCAGCTTTATTTATCAGATGGATGGTTCGGTCAGTCCGTTTGGAACAGACGGGGCTGTGATGTATTTCCATCCGGCACAGCTTGGCGGGCTTTATAAAGAAAACAGGATTCTTGTGAATCGAGGATATCTCCATATGGTATTTCACTGCATTTTCCGGCACTTTGGGAAGCCGGGAATAGAGAAGCGTTTGTGGAATTTAAGCTGCGATATTGCAGTGGAGCATATGATCGACGGGATCTACCACCGCTCAGTCCGATATTCCAGAAGTCTTCTCCGGAGGGAAACCTACCGTCTTCTGGAAAAGGAAAAGAAGACGCTGAATGCAGAGAGAATCTACAAGATTCTGAAAGAAGAATTTCTGAAAGAAAAAGAACTGGCACAGCTTGAAAAAGAGTTCTACGTGGACGACCATAAATACTGGGCAAACCAACAGCCCGACCGGAAACCCAATCCCCTGATGAGCAAAAAATGGGGAGATATCAGCGATGGGATCGAAACAGACCTTGGGACTTTTTCCAGAGAGTCAGGAGAGCAGGACGGAGATTTTCTGGACCAGCTGAAAATAGAGAACCGGGAACGATATGATTATCGGGAATTTCTGCGGAAGTTTGCAGTATTTCGGGAAGAACTGACTGTAGATCCGGACAGCTTTGATTATAATTTTTATACCTACGGGCTTTCCCTTTACGGGAATATGCCGCTGATCGAACCCCTGGAAACCAGAGAAGTGAAAAAAGTTTCGGAATTTGTCATTGTGATCGATACCTCCATGTCCTGTTCAGGAGAACTGGTACAGAGATTTCTGGAGGAAACCTATGGGATCTTAAGCGACAGCGGGAATTTTTTCCAGAAGGTAAATATACACATTATCCAGTGTGATGAGAAGGTGCATTCGGATGTGAAGATCACCAGCAGAGAAGAACTGCAGGATTACATGGACAGCCTGGAACTTTACGGTGATGGAGGTACAGATTTCCGTCCGGCTTTTGCTTATGTGGAAGAGCTGATGGAAAAACGTGAGTTTGAAAATCTTAAGGGCCTGGTGTATTTTACAGACGGTTACGGTATTTTTCCGGCAAAGATGCCTCCATACCGGACAGCATTTGTATTTATGGAGCAGGAGCCTGAGGATGTGGATATCCCGGCCTGGGCCATGAAGCTGGTGATCACGGAGGAAGAATTGTAAAGAATTATATCCATATCTTATGTCATGAATCTGATATTTTAATCTTTTATTTTGTATATTGCTATCTGCATATCAGTTATAGTGTAGAAAATAGGTAACAACAGACAATGTTACGGAAAATATACAGAACAGGAGATTGTATGGCATGAGATATGGGTATTTTGATGAAGAAAAAAAGGAATATGTGATTACCAGGCCGGACACACCTGCTCCGTGGGTGAATTATTTGGGATCGCCGGAATACGGAGCAATCGTTTCCAATAATGCAGGGGGATACAGCTTTGCAAAATCCGGGGCGAACGGCAGAATCCTGAGATATATTTTTAATCAGTTTGATCAGCCGGGAAGATATATTTATCTCAGGGATAATGACACAAAAGATTATTGGTCAGCATCCTGGCAGCCGGTTGGCAAAGATCTCAGTGAGTATAAAAGTGAATGTCATCATGGCACAGCCTATACTAAAATGATGGCAGATTACAGCGAGATACATTCAGAGGTGAGATACTATGTACCGCTTGGGCAGTCCTATGAGGTATGGAATCTGAAAGTTACCAACTGCTCAGACAGAAAACGTGAGATCAGTGTGACTGGATATGCAGAGTTTACAAATAACAGCAATTATGAACAGGATCAGGTGAATCTGCAGTATTCCCAGTATATTACAAGAACAGTATTCTGTGGAGATCGTGTACGTCAGATGATCCATGCGAATCTGGACGGCCTTAAGGATGGGGAAGAGGTTGATAACAAGAACGTGTTCAACCGATTCTTCGGCCTGGCTGGAGAGAAGGTTTCTTCCTGGTGTGGTGACAGGGAAAAATTCCTTGGAAGATATCACGGATACAACAATCCGGCAGGGGTTGAAGCCGGTGTATTATGTAATGAGGGAAATTATAATGAAAACAGCTGTGGAGCTCTTTCAGCTGTAATTACTCTGGAACCGGGAGAAAGTCGGGAAATGGCTTTTTTGGCAGGAATGAAGGAGGATAATGAAGCAGCGGAGATTATAGCACATTATGCAGACTGTGAAAAAACATGCGCGGTGGAGCTTGAAGAACTGATCAGTTACTGGCACGGACAGCTTGCACATTTTCAGATCAGAACACCAAGTCCGGAATTCGATACCATGATCAATACATGGAACGCATATAACTGTTTTATGACATTTATCTGGTCACGTGCAGCATCTTTTACTTATTGCGGACTTCGTAACGGATATGGATACCGTGATACTGTACAGGATATCCAGGGTGTGATCCATCTTGCACCCCAAATGGCACTGGATAAGATCCGTTTCATGCTGTCAGCACAGGTAGATAACGGCGGCGGTCTTCCACTTGTGAAATTCACACATAATCCGGGACATGAGGATACACCGGATGATGCGTCCTATGTACAGGAAACTGGTCATCCGGCATACCGTGCAGATGATGCACTCTGGCTGTTCCCTACTGTATACAAATATATTTCAGAGACAGGAAATTTTGCATTCATCGATGAAGTGATCCCGTTTGCAAACAAGGATGAAGGAACTGTATACGAGCATCTGAAAAGAGCTATTGACTTCTCCATGAACCATCTTGGCAGACATGGAATGCCGGCCGGACTTTATGCAGACTGGAATGATTGTCTGAGACTTGGAAAGGATGGGGAATCTACTTTCGTTGCATTACAGTTCTATTATGCAATGACTATCCTGAAAGAGTTTGCAAAGTACAAAAAAGATGAAAAATATATAAAATACCTGGAAGAAAAACAAGAGCAGCTTGGAAAATTGATCCAGGAACTCTGTTGGAATGAAGATCGTTTTATCCGTGGTTTTACGGAGCGGGGAGAGGTTATCGGAAAGAGAACTGACCCGGAGGCAAATATGTGGCTGAATCCACAGAGCTGGGCTGTGATCAGCGGCCTTGCAACAGAGCGGCAGGCAGATCTGGCTCTTCAAATGGTTTATGAAAGATTGAATACAGAATACGGTGCAATCCTTATGGATCCTCCATATCATGCAAATGCTTTCGACGGAGCACTTGCGGTTATCTACAATGCAGGAACAAAGGAAAATGCGGGAATCTTTTCACAGTCACAGGGATGGCTCATTCTGGCAGAAGCACTTTGCGGACATGGTGAGCGTGCATTTAATTATTTCCTGGAGAATGCTCCGGCAGCGCAGAATGACAGGGCTGAGATCAGACAGCTGGAGCCATACTGCTATGGACAGTTTACAGAAGGAAAAGCAAGCCCGAATTTCGGACGATCTCATGTGCACTGGCTGACAGGAACAGCATCTACTGTGATGGTAGGATGTGTAGAAGGAATTCTTGGCATGCGTCCGGATTTCTATGGCTTACGTATAGCACCATCGATTCCAAAAGAATGGGAGAAGTTTGAGATAAGCAAGGATTTCCGTGGATGTCATCTCCATATCACTGTGAAGAATCCGGGACATGTGGAAGCCGGATGTAAAAAACTCTATGTAAATGGAGAAGAGCTTCCGGGTAATTATATTCCGCAGGAGAAACTTACCGGTGAGACAGAAATTGAATTCTATATGTCATGACATAATGGATATAAATTGCGAGGAGATCACATTTATGAATACAAAGTAAAATGGAATATAAATACCGTTTTATTTTGGCAGGAAGGAGATCACAGAATGAAATATATAAAATTTCAGGATAAAAATGGAAGCTTTTCCATAGAAAATCCGGAGAATTACAGCGGTTTATATATACCTCTGGCCGGAGAAAACGGATTGAAATCCGCGATCACCCCTTCTCTGGGAGGAGACAGCAAACTGGATCAGAATCATTTTCTGCTGGAACCGGTAAGCATTGAGAATCTTCATAATAATCGAAACACCAGAAATTTCTGGTGCAAGATAAAAGGAAAAGGTTACTGGTCAGCATGCGGAGTTTCGGCAGAACAGGAATTTCAGAAATATACTGATAAACAGGATAAAAGCAGCCTGGAAGCCGGATTTATGTGGCAGAAGCTGCACAGAACTTCTGAGAAATACGGACTTCAGTCAGAGATTTTGTCTTTTGTGACAGTGAAAGGTGATGTGGAGGTCCATCTTGTAAAGATTACCAATATTGAAGAGGAAGAACAGGAGATCACACCGGTTGCTGTAATACCTGTATATGGAAGAAGTGCAGACAATCTCAGAGATCACAGGCATGTGACTTCCCTTTTGCACAGGATAAGAACAACGGAGTACGGTGTTGAAGTAAAACCGGTGCTTTCTTTTGATGAAAGAGGTCATCAGAAGAATAATACTGCATATTTTGTATATGGATCTGAAGGCGAGGGAACGGAACCGGAAAGCTTTTATCCTGATGTGGAAATGTTTATCGGAGAAGGCGGTTCTTTCCTGATTCCGGAGGTGGTCAGAGAAGAGAAAAAAGGTGTTCCGGCAGGAACAGAAATTGAAGGAAAGGAAGCTGTCGGTGGTATTCGTTTTGCATCCAGGGTTCTGAGACCACATGAAACAGCTGTATATGTTGTGACAGCGGGAATATCTGAAAAAAATCAGCTGCCGGAGGAGACTGCACGGTTTTACAGAACTGAAAAACAGGTTGCAAGAGAATTTGAACATGTAAAAAAACACTGGACAGAAAAAGTGAATGTTTCTTTTGAGACAGGTGATGAGGACAGAGATAATTATCTGAAATGGATCTGTTTCCAGCCGATATTAAGAAGAATTTACGGTTGTTCATTCCTCCCGTATCATGATTATGGAAAAGGTGGAAGAGGCTGGCGTGATCTCTGGCAGGACTGTCTGGCACTTCTGATCATGGATCCTTCTGTTGTACGTCAGATGATCGTCGATAATTACGGTGGAGTACGCATCGATGGAACCAATGCCACGATCATCGGAAACAGACAGGGTGAATTTATCGCAGACCGCAACAACATTGCCCGCGTGTGGATGGATCATGCTTTCTGGCCATTTGTGACAACGCAGCTTTATATGGATCAGACCGGGGATATGAATGTCCTTTTTGAGAAGATTCCATATTTCAAGGATCTTCAGACAAAAAGAGGAACTGCGCATGATGAAAAATGGAGCAGTGCCTATGGAGAAAATCAGAAAACAGAATCCGGTGAGGTTTATTACGGAACGGTTCTGGAACACATTTTGCTGGAAAATCTCTGTGATTTTTATGATGTAGGAGAGCACAACGAGATGAAACTTCACGGGGCAGACTGGAACGATGCCATGGATATGGCATGGGAAAATGGTGAGAGTGTGGCATTTACCTGTGCATATGCTGGAAATATGAAGAACATCGCAGAATATCTGAGAAAACTTCAGGAAAAGGAAATGTTTGACAGGATTGAAGTTGCGGAAGAAATGGAAATCCTGTTTACCGGAGACCGTGAGCTTTATGAAAGCCCGGAGAAAAAGCAGCAGCTTCTGAGACAGTACACAGAAAAATGTGCACATGATATCAGCGGAAATACTATTGTGATCCGTCTGGACCAGCTTAGCCGGAATCTGGATGAAAAGGCAGATTGGATGATGGAAAACATCCGCAGAAGAGAATGGGTAAAAGACGGAGAAAACGGCTGGTTCAACGGATATTATGATGATCATAAACGTCCTGTGGAAAGGGCAGAAAACAGCCAGGTACGTATGATGCTTACCAGTCAGGTATTTGCGATCATGAGTAAAACCGCACAGAAAGATCAGATTGAGTCTATCTGTAAAAGTGCGGATAAATATCTTTTTGACCGTCAGGCAGGAGGATATCGCCTGAATACCAATTTCCATGAAGAAAAATTTGATCTGGGAAGAATGTTCGGGTTTGCTTATGGAGAAAAGGAAAACGGAGCGGTATTTTCCCATATGGCTGTTATGTATGGCAATGCACTGTATAAAAACGGCTATGCAAAAGAAGGATATAAAGTTCTGGAAACGCTTCTGGACGCTGCCATGGATTTTGAGAACAGCAGGATGTATCCTGGAATTCCGGAATATTTTGATAATCAGGGAAGAGGATTGTATGCATATCTTACCGGTGCTGCAAGCTGGTATATGCTGACTATGATCACAGAGGTATTTGGCGTCAGAGGAGATCTTGGAGATCTGGTGATCGCGCCGGCACTGATGCCGAAGCAGTATAATGAGAATGGACAGGCATCTCTTACTATGGAATTTGCCGGAAGAAAGCTGGAGATCTGTATCTGCAATCCGGAGAAAAAACTTCCTTCAGAATATAAAATAAAAACAGTATGGTGCGATGAAAAGGAAATGAAAAACAAACAGAGTACCTGTGTACGTATAGATCGGGAACTGCTCGAAAAGCTTTCTGTAAAAGAAACACACAGGATCAAAGTGGAACTGATGTAACCGAAATCGGTTATACATAATTGTTAAATTACAGAAACAGAAGTATCAATAGGAAAACGGCATCCCACAGTTGTAAAAAGCTGCGGGATGTCGTTTTTGATGCTGATAAAAAATATCAGCCATAATAATAAGGATGTTTACCACATGGATTTGTAATATTTGTCACGGTACTTCTTTGGGGTAAGGCCGGTGAAGTTTTCAAAGATCTGGATAAAATGACTCTGTGAAGAGAAATTCAGATAATTGGCGATATCAACGACTGCTTTATCAGAGTATCGGAGCAGGTGAGTGGCTTTTTCGATTTTTTTTTCGCGGATGTAATCACTTATGGATACTCCAAGATTCTGTTTGAATACTCTGGACAGATAACTGGGAGAGAGTCCGGTATGTTCTGACAGATCCTGAATGGTGATACGCTCCTTAATGTGACCGTAAATATAGTCCACGCATTGCATGACCGGTCTGGAAAGAATAGAGCTTTTTTTCTGGAGGATCATTTTTCCGGTAAAATCTCTGGCCATAATATGATGCAGATCTGCAATCTGGCGTACAGTGGTGCAGGAATCCATTTTCAGAATGTAAAAATCGCTGAGACGATATGCCTGTTCAGGCTCCAGTCCACCGTCAATACAGTAACGGGTGAGCATGGCAGTAGTGACAACGAAATGATACTTCAGGTTGATCAGAGGATTTTTGGAGAGGATACCGGTTCCCTTCAGATGAAGAAAAGAGTCTTCCTCGCAGTTTTTGTTTACAGCTTCCATATCACCGGCTCTTACGGCATTGTAAAAAGAATATTCCACAGAGGGAGAGCGATGAAGAGCTTCCAGTTCTGTATCTTCCAGTTCATTAGTAATCCAGTCTTGGGAAATGGACATATTGATATCCTCCTTATATGTTGATGTTTAAGGAATGTATTGGTTTCTTATATTATGACATGAATCTGACATTTTGTTAAGATTAATAATATAATCGCAGATAAAAAAATGGTATACTTTTATCATCAAAGGTAAAGCATCGGGGATGCTACAGAAAAAGGAGGATTTATACTATGAAAAAAAGAGCGGTATCTATGATCCTTGCAGCAGCAATGGTTTGTGGAATGATGGCAGCAAATGTAAGCTGTGTATCTGCAAAAGGATCGGATGAGGGAAAAGTGATCAATATTTATTCCTGGAATGATGAGTTCCGTCAGAGACTGGAAGCTGTTTATCCGGAAGTAGAGTCCACTTCCAAAGATGGTACAGTTACAAAACTGAAAGATGGTACAGAGATCCACTGGATCGTAAATCCGAACCAGGATGGCGTATATCAGCAGAAACTGGATGAGGCACTTCTCAACCAGGCTGATGCAAGTGCAGATGATAAGGTAGACATATTCCTTTCTGAGACAGATTATGTATTCAAATATACAGACAAAGATGCAGATGTTGCAATGCCTCTTACTGATCTTGGCATTGATCCGGACAAGGATCTTGCAGATCAGTATGATTTCACGAAAACAACAGCTTCTGATGCGGATGGAGTACAGAGAGGCGCCACATGGCAGTGCTGCCCGGGTGTCCTTGTATATCGTCGTGACATTGCGAAAGATGTTTTCGGTACTGATGACCCGAAAGAAGTTGGCGAGAAGATGAAAGACTGGGATACAGCTAAAGAAACAGCAGCTCAGCTGAAAGAAAAAGGATATTATACATTTGCTTCTTATGCAGACACTTTTCGTTTGTATGGAAACAGCATTGAGAATCCGTGGGTAGAGTCCGGTGATTCTGTGATCAAAGTAGATTCAAAGATCATGGACTGGGTAAAAGATTCCAAAGAGTGGCTGGATGCAGGTTATCTTAACAAAACTGTAAAAGGTCAGTGGAACGATGACTGGAACAAGGCAATGAGTTCTGAGTCCAAGGTATTCGCATTCCTCTTCCCGGCATGGGGTATCGACTTTACTCTGAAACCAAACTGGGATGGAGCAGAAGGTGACTGGGCTGTTACAAATCCTCCGCAGGAATACAACTGGGGTGGCTCTTACATTCAGGCTGCAACAGGAACAGATAATCCGGAACATGTCAAAGATATTATCCTGGCAATGACGGGAAATCAGGATAATCTTCTTAAGATTTCCAAAGAATACTCTGATTTTACAAATACAAAATCCGGTATGAAAGATGCAGCTACAAATGCAGATTTCGCATCTGATTTCCTTGGTGGACAGAACCCGTTTGAGTATTTTGCACCGGTTGCAGAGAATATCAAGATCGCACCGCTTTCCGCATATGACCAGGGTTGTGTAGAGCTGATCCAGAACGCTTTCAGTGATTACTTCCAGGGTAAAGTAGACTTTGACAAAGCAAAAGCCAACTTTGAGACAGCTATTCAGGAGCGTTATCCGGAGATCACAGAGATCCAGTGGCCGGAATAAATACCACATGAGGATAATTGTTAATGCTGCAGGATCTTTGGATCCTGCAGTTTGCTGGAAAGGAAGAGCATTATGAAGAAAAAGAGCGTTAATTACGGAAAATGGGGATACATATTTATTCTTCCGTTTTTTGTGATCTATTTTATCTTTTCGCTGATTCCGCTGTTTGATACAGTGAGATACAGCTTTTTTGAATATTTCCGTTCTGGAATCAAGCAGATTGGTCCTAATTTTATAGGACTTGCCAATTATGTCAGTCTTCTGCATTCTGACATGCTGAAATACGGACTGAATACACTGATCCTTTGGGTGATCGGATTTGTTCCGCAGATCGTTGTTGCACTGGTGCTTGCATGCTGGTTTACTGATGCCAGGCTGAAGCTTCATGGCAAGCAGTTTTTTAAGGTTGTAATTTATCTGCCGAACCTGATCATGGCATCAGCATTTGCACTTCTGTTTTTTACCATGTTTTCCACAAACGGACCTGTAAACTCCATTTTGTGTTCACTGGGCTGGATAAAGGAACCGATTGATTTTCTGGGCTCTGTTCTGGGAACAAGATCATTGGTAGGTTTCATGAATTTCCTGATGTGGTTCGGAAACACGACCATCATGCTGATGGCAGCAGTAATGGGAATCAGTATGGATGTTTTTGAAGCATCGGATCTGGACGGATGCAACAGCATTCAGCGTTTCTTCTATATTACGCTTCCACTGATTCGTCCGATTCTTTCCTATACTCTGATCACTTCCATCATCGGTGGCCTTCAGATGTTTGATGTACCGCAGATTCTCACAAACGGACAGGGTAATCCGGACAGAACATCCATGACACTGATTATGTTCCTGAACAGCCATCTGAAGAGCAAGAATTATGGTATGGCCGGAGCATTGTCTGTATACCTGTTTATTATCAGTGGAATCCTCTGCTTCTTTGTATATCGTATGACTAACGACAATGATCCGGACGGATCTAAGAAAGCAGCGAAAAAGAGAGCAAGAGCAGAAAGGAGAAAAACAAAATGATGAAAGATAAGACAGCCAGCAGGATCAGAAGTATCGTGGCACATGTGGTACTTATTATTCTTTCCTTTATGTGTCTCTTTTTCTTTTATGTACTGATCGTGAATGCGTCTCATTCTCATGCAGAGCTTCAGAAGGGATTTTCTGCTCTTCCTGGAAAATATTTCTGGAAAAACCTGATGAATGTTGCAAATGACGGAAGCTTTCCGATGTTCAGGGGAATTCTTAACAGTATTATCGTGTCCGGATGCAGTGCAGTATTATGTACATATTTTTCCTCACTGACAGCATATGGTCTTTATGCCTATGATTTCAAGGCAAGGAATGTAGCGTTTACATTTATCATGGCGATCCTCGTCATGCCGACACAGGTAACTGCAATGGGCTTCCTTCGTCTGATCACAAAGATGGGATTATATGATTCCCTGCTTCCGTTGATCATTCCGTCTGTTGCGTCACCGGCCGTATTCTATTTTATGTACAGCTATCTGCAGTCCTCACTGCCGATGTCACTGGTAGAAGCAGCCAGAATTGACGGCTCCGGAGAGTTCCGTACTTTCAACAGTATTGTCCTGCCAATCATGAAGCCAGCAATCGCTGTACAGGCGATTTTTACATTTGTAGGCTCCTGGAACAATTATTTCGTTCCTGCTCTGGTTATCCAGTCTAAAAGCAAGATGACTGTTCCAATCCTGATTGCAACACTTCGTGGAGCAGATTATATGAATTTTGATATGGGTAAGATTTACATGATGATCACGGTTGCCATTGTGCCGATTATTATCGTATATCTCCTTCTTTCCAAGTTTATCATCGCAGGAGTGACACTTGGAGGCGTAAAAGAATAACAAAAGGTAGCAGGTAAGATATGACAGTTAAGAAATGGAAACACAGCGGAACAAAGAAACACAGCATGTCAGACCGTGAAATACGAAACGGTCTTCTTTCGGAAAAAGCAGCAGAGGAGGGTATTGTACTGCTGAAAAATGATAAAAAAATACTCCCTCTGAATATTTCCACGAAAATAGGTTTATACGGCGCCGGTGCGGGAAAGACAGTGAAAGGCGGAACAGGTTCCGGTGATGTGAATAACAGAAGTAACATTTCTATTTATCAGGGACTGAAAGAAAACGGTATTCAGATCGTAAGCGAGAAATGGCTGGCCAATTATGAGTCAATATACGCAGAAGCACGCCGGGCATGGAAAGAAAAAATACTGGAAGAAGCAAAGTTTGTGGAAAATCCTTTTGATGCCTATGCGGAAAATCCCTTTGCAATGCCGGAAGGCCGTGCAGTCACAGCAGAAGATACTGTCGATGCCCAGACAGCAATCTATGTGGTAAGCAGGATTTCCGGTGAGGGAAAGGATAGGCGCAGGGTCGAGGGAGATTATTATCTGAGCAGACGGGAGCGGGAGGATATCCGGTTCCTTGATGCACAGAAGATTCCTACAGTACTTATCCTGAATTCCGGCGGTCCGGTAGAACTGACAGATATTCTGGAAGAAACAGAAAATATCTGTGCTGTCCTGAATATTTCCCAGCTTGGACAAAGAGGCGGACTTGCCCTCGCCAATGTCCTTCTGGGAAAGGTAACTCCAGGCGGCAAGCTGACTGCAACATGGGCCAGAAGGTATGAGGATTATCCGTGTGCAGAGGAATACAGCTATCTTAATGGCAAGCTTGAAAGAGAAGAGTACAAGGAAGGAATTTATACAGGATATCGTTATTTTGATACTTTTGGTGTAAAACCGCTGTTTCCGTTTGGATATGGACTTTCTTACACAGAAATGCAGATACGCTTCCATGGGATGAAAACATCAGGGGATGGCGTTGAAGTTGAAGCAGAGGTAACGAATACAGGAGAAACTTTTTCGGGAAAAGAGGTCGTGCAGGTCTATGTGTCTCTTCCACAGGATGAATCAGGGAAGGAATACCGTCGGCTGGCTGGCTTTGCAAAAACAAAACTTCTGAAGCCGGGGGAAAAAGAACTGCTGAAAATTAGGATCGACAGAAAGACACTGGCATATTTTTCCGAAGAGCAGCATGCCTGGATTGCTGAAAAAGGTTATTATGCTGTCTGGGTCGGAAACAGCATTGCATCGCTTACGCTGGCTGCAATGCTTGAAGTGCCGGAGAGTGTGATCCTGGATAAAACGAATATCCTTGAGAATCAGACTGATATTACTGAAGAAGTTTATGACCGCCAGAATCTTTCTGCCAGAACTCTGAAATGGAAAGAGAAGGCAGAGAATGAGAAGATTGGAAGATATATCTATTATCCTGAACCAGAGAAGAGAACAGAATGCACCTGCCAACCGGAAAATAAGATTCCTGCAAAGGATCTGCTCCCGCTGTTTTATGGAAATATTGCTGGAATCTCCAGTAATCTGGGGGCGGCAGGAATCCGTGTTCCTGGCTCTGCCGGTGAGACCACGGCTGCTCTTTATGAGCAATATGGCGTTTCCCCACTGATCATGGCCGATGGGCCGGCAGGACTGAGACTTCAGCAGAATTATGAAGTAGACAGAGAAACAGACACAGTATATGGAATCGGTGTCCTTGGATCTCTGGAAAACGGATACCTGAGAACAGATGAGACTCACGAAAACGCAGACAGATATTATCAGTTCTGTACGGCATTTCCGGTTGGAACTGCACTGGCTCAGACCTGGGATACTGCCCTTGTGGAAAAAGTTGGAATAGCAGTTGCAGAAGAAATGGAAGAATTCCACATAGATCTCTGGCTAGCACCTGGTCTTAATATTCAGAGAAACCCTCTGTGCGGCAGAAATTTTGAGTATTATTCCGAAGATCCGCTGCTTTCCGGAACCATGGCAGCAGCCATGACAAAAGGAGTGCAGAGCAGACCTGGCTGCGGTGTTACCGTTAAGCATTTTGCCTGCAACAATCAGGAAGATAATCGTATGGGCGTAGATGCACAGGTATCAGAACGTGCCCTGAGGGAAATTTACCTGCGTGGTTTTGAGATTGCAGTTAAAGAAAGCAGACCAGTGGCAATCATGTCTTCCTATAATTTACTGAATGGTGTCCATGCTGCAAACAGTGTTGATCTCTGTACAGCCATTGCCCGAAAAGAATGGGGATTTGACGGTGTGATCATGTCAGACTGGAATACAACGGTTCCGGAAGATGGAAGTATTCCGTGGAAATGCGTGACAGCAGGAAATGATATTATCATGCCTGGTAATGCAGCCGATGCAGAAAATATCCGAAAAGCTTTTGAAGACGGAAAGCTTTCGGAAGAAGTTGTCAGAATGTGTGCGGGACGTATTCTGAACCTGATACACACACTGACAGCAGAATAAAAAAAATATATAGTAGTGAAAAACTTGCCTGAATTCAATTTTCGATTTATCATTGGATTCAGGCATATTTTTTGCAGATGTCGCGCAAGGCAACCCGTTTTAGGCGGAGGATCCTGCAGGCAGTTTTTTATATGCCGTGAAAAGGAGAATACCATGAACATAAAACGAGCAAAGCAGGAGATAAGAGATTCCATAGAAGCATATCTTTCAAAGGACGAATTCGGTGAGTACCGGATCCCGGCGATCCGACAGAGACCGATCCTTCTTATGGGCCCTCCGGGAATCGGAAAGACACAGATTATGGAACAGATAGCAAGGGAATGCGGGATTGCTCTTGTTTCCTATACCATTACCCACCACACCAGGCAGAGTGCTGTGGGACTTCCTTTTATTGTAAAAAAGAATTACGGTGAGGAAGAATTTTCTGTCACAGAATATACCATGAGTGAGATCATTTCGTCCGTTTACGATAAGATGGAAAAAACAGGCCTGAGAGAGGGAATCCTGTTTATTGATGAGATCAACTGTGTATCCGAGACACTGGCGCCGATGATGCTGCAGTTCCTTCAGGGAAAAACCTTCGGAAACCAGAAGGTGCCGGAAGGCTGGGTGATCGTCACAGCAGGCAACCCGCCAGAATATAACAAATCCGTCCGGGAATTCGATGTGGTCACTCTGGACCGTATCAAGAAGATCGATGTGGAGGCAGACTTTGATGTATGGAAGGAATACGCCTACCAGCAGGGAATTCATCCGGCGGTGATCTCCTATCTGGAGCTTCGCAGAAAAAATTTCTACAGGGTGGAGAATACCGTAGACGGAAAGATCTTTGCCACAGCCAGAGGTTGGGAGGATCTTTCCCGTCTGATCCAGGTTTATGAGATCCTTGGAAAAACCGTAGACCGTGAGGTGGTCAGCCAGTACATCCAGCACAGGATGATCGCGAAGGATTTCGCCAGCTATCTGGCTCTTTATTATAAGTACAGAACGGATTATAAAGTGGAGGACATCCTGAAAGGAAAGTGGGATTCCATTACTCTGGGTAAAATCCGCACAGCCTCTCTGGATGAGCATCTGAGCATTGTAAGCCTTCTCAATGGAAAGCTCAGCGAGCTTTTTACAGAATGCTGTCTTACTGATGCCTATCTCACGAAACTGTATGATTATATGGTGTACTTCAGAGAAAATCAGGACGGCCTTACAGCAAAAAATCTCCTGGAAAAAGCAGAGGCGGATCTTGAAAAGGATAAAAAGAGTGAGCTTCTTACAAAACAGCAGGAGCGTATACAGAAACGTGTTGTGTCATTCTTTGAAAATGCGTCCGGATTGGAATCAGCTTCGGAATCAACTGGATCAGATAAAACCGGATCAGGTTCAGAGCCGGCAGGAGGCAGAAGTGCTGCAGCAGAATCGGAAGTTCTATCGTCAAACAGGAACTATGAGTTTGTGAAAGCCCTCTTTGAATCCGAAACCGAAGCCTACGAAAACCGAACCGACGAAATATCCTTTACTCTTCAGAACGTTTTCGACTTTATGGAAGCTGCCTTTGGGGACAGTCAGGAAATGGTGGCATTTATCACAGAACTGAATGCCAACTATTATAGTCTCTGGTTCATTCGGGAGAACGGTTCTGACCAGTATTACAGGCATAATAAAGGTCTTCTTTTTGACGACCGCCAGAAAATGCTTCTGGGCCAGATGGAGGAAGTGGAAAATATTCTCAATAATGGAATAAAATAATATGTCTTACCAATTTATTATTTACTATTGATTAAATTGGTGAATTATCGTATAATATTTACTATAAAAGTCCGGAAAATAGAGAGGGCAAATAGTCAAAATGCACAGATTGGCTGAATGGCTGCAGAGCGATCATCTGGTGCAGAACTGCATGGTGACTGAGAATGGTAAATATCCACTTGTCTATATTCCGGGATTTTTATGTAATGAAAGGCAACACAATAATAAAGGAAGGCGGCCGAAACGGACGACATGTTTACAAAGATTACAGAAGAACGAGCATTTGACGGAATATTAGCGCAGATCATAGAAAATATCCGGCGGGGAGAACTGAAGCCGGGGGACACTTTACCTGCGGAACGTGTTATGGCAGAATCACTGGGAGTTTCCAGACCTGCTGTCCGTGAAGTCCTGCGGGCACTGGAGCTGATGGGAATTGTCACAACGGTCCGCGGCGGAGCCAACTATATCACCGAGAATATGGATCAGTGGCTTTCTGCACCACTGGCCCTTCTTTTTCAGCTGAATAACAGCCATGTACAGCAGGTGCAGGAGCTTCGTTCTGCGCTGGAGCAGGAGGCTGCTCTTCTTGCAGCCGGGAATTGTACGGAGAAGGACGCATTAGATCTGCGTTCCATTCTGGCACAGCTGGAGAGCGCAGAGGATGAGAAAGCTCGTGCAGGTCTTGATAAGAAGCTTCATACGAAGATCGGCAGGATCGCAGGGAATCCTATGATCTACAATGTCCTGGATGCGGCAGCGCAGCTGACTGAGGAGATCATTTCCGGCACCCGAGCCTATATTATGCAGAAACATAATTCCGCTCTGGAGGTGGATGAGCAGCACAGAAGGCTGGTGGAAGCTATTATTTCCGGAGACCGGAACCAGGCGGAGAAGCTGATGCGCGAACATATGGAAACCATTGAGAAATATATACTGGAGATTGCGCAGCAGCAGGGTGAGAACAGCCTTGCATTTCATCGCTGATCCACCTGAAAAAATTAAATAAAATTTCAGTAAAAATCCCGTTAATCTGGTAAGACCACTATTGATTTTGGTAAGACCGCGTGCTATAATAGGGACTGTATTGGTAATACCAAAAAAGTTTGATATTATGGCAGCATCCTGAAGGCTTCATGACGAGACAGCATAAGTTGAGACAGCATAAGTTGAGACAGCATGAGATGAGACAGCATGAGATGAGACAGCATAAGTTGAAGCAGCATGAGGTAGGACAGCGTAAGACGAGACAGCACAGGATGAAGGTTACTGTATCCCTGCAGTATTATATAAAGTATGCAGCAGGCCACAGCGTGGGCGGTAACCTGCCGGAAATATCAGGAGAAAGGACTTGCGATTATGGGATATGTAAAATGGAGTTATGACACACTGAACCATTTCTGCGGAGACGTTTTTAAAGCGTTTGGCTTTTCTGAGGAAGAAGGAAGCATCATTAAAGATGTTCTTCTGACTGCTGATCTGTATGGGATCGAGAGCCACGGAATGCAGAGGATGGTTCGTTACCATAAAGGAATCGAGAAGGGGACTATTCATCCCCAGGCGAAACCGGAAGTTGTTTTTGAAACACCGATTTCTGCTGTGATAGACGGACATAACGGAATGGGCCAGCTGATCAGCCATTTTGCCATGGAAAAGGCAATTGAGAAGGCAAAGACAACTGGTGTGGGAATCGTAAGTGTACGAAATTCCAACCATTTCGGTATTGCAGGATATTATGCGAATATGGCCTGCCATGAAGGCCTTCTTGGAATGGCATGTACCAACTCCGAGGCGATCATGGTACCGACTTTTGGAAGAAAGGCTATGCTGGGCTCCAACCCGATCGCAGTCGCTATGCCTGCAGACCCGTATCCGTTTTTCTTTGACTGTTCCACAACAGTTGTAACCAGAGGTAAACTGGAAATGTATAATAAGATGGGCAAGCCTCTTCCGGATGGCTGGGCACTTGACAAAAACGGTCATGCCAGCAATAATGCACCGGATGTACTTGCAAACATCGTAGCCAAGAAGGGCGGCGGAATCATGCCTCTTGGTGGAAACGAGGAAGTCAGCGGAAGCCATAAGGGATATGGCTATGGAATGCTCTGTGAGCTGTTCAGCTCTATTCTTTCCATGGGCGTTACCTCCGACAAATGCTGTACATTCCCGGACAAGACCGGTATCTGCCATGGATTTATGGCGATCAACCCGGCGGCATTCGGAGATCCGGATGCGATCCGCAAGCATTTTTCAGAATATCTTGAGGCACTTCGGGAGAGTCCGAAGGCAGACGGTCAGGAAAGGATCTATACACACGGCGAGAAAGAGGTAGCTGCTGAAAAAGACAGAAAAGAGAATGGCATTCCGGTCAACGACAATACCATGGTAGAGCTTGCTGATCTCTGCAGTTATCTGAAGCTTGATTTTGGCGCTTATTTTGAAGGCTATGAGCTTCCGAAGGACAGTAGATTCTTCAATGGTAATTATTAATTCAGGTAATCCTTTTGAAATGAAATATATCATAATTATCCAAGGAGGAAAAGAAAATGGATTATGCAAAAGAGTCATTAAGACTGCACGGAGATTGGAAAGGTAAGATCGAGGTTGTTACAAGAGTGCCGGTTGAGAATAAAGACGACCTTTCTCTTGCATATACACCAGGTGTAGCTCAGCCTTGCCTTGAGATCCAGAAAGATATCAATAAATCCTACGAGCTTACAAGAAGATGGAATATGTGTCTTGTTGTAACAGACGGTTCCGCAGTTCTTGGTCTTGGTGACATCGGACCGGAAGCCGGTATGCCTGTAATGGAAGGTAAATGTGTACTTTTCAAAGCATTCGGCGATGTAGACGCATTCCCGCTTTGCATTAAGAGCCATGATGTAGACGAGATCGTAAATACTATTTACATGATCTCCGGATCCTTCGGTGGTGTTAACCTTGAGGATATCTCCGCTCCGAGATGCTTTGAGATCGAGAAAAAACTGAAAGAGAAATGTGATATTCCGATCTTCCACGATGATCAGCACGGAACTGCAGTTATCACACTTGCAGGTCTGACAAACGCTCTGAAGGTTGTCGGAAAGAAGAAAGAGGATGTTCGTATCGTTATGAACGGTGCAGGTGCAGCTGCTATCTCTATCTGCAGACTTCTTCTGAAAGCAGGCTTCAAGGATGTTACACTCTGCGATAGAAAGGGTGCCATCTATGAGGGACGTACAGAAGGAATGAACCCGGTTAAGGAAGAGATGAGCAAGCTCACAAACCTTCAGAAGAAACAGGGATCTCTTGCAGAGATGCTGGTTGGCGCGGATGTATTTATCGGTGTTTCCGCTCCTGGAGCAGTTACAACAGAGATGGTTAAGACCATGAACAAAGATGCCATCATCTTCGCATGCGCAAACCCGACACCGGAGATCTTCCCGGATGACGCAAAAGCAGGCGGAGCAAAGGTTATCTCCACAGGAAGAAGTGACTTCCCGAACCAGATCAACAACGTTCTTGCATTCCCTGGAATCTTCCGTGGTGCATTTGATGTAAGAGCAAGTGATATCAACGATGAGATGAAGATCGCAGCTTCCAAGGCTCTTGCAGATCTGATCACAGATGAGGAGCTTTCTCCGGAGTATATCATTCCGAAGGCATTCGACAAGAGAGTCGGACCGGCTGTCGCAAAAGCAGTAGCAGAGGCAGCAAAAGCAACAGGCGTAGCACGTATCTGATCTTAAGCGCCTGATACGAACCAAAACAGCCCTTCATTAAGAAGAATATATCAGACACCCGTACTCTGTAACCCGGTACGGGTGTCTTTTTGTTTCCCGGCAGGTGGTATTACCCTTTGACAAATGTCCTCGCAGTGAGTACAATAGCAAAAGAATATGATAGGAGGTTAAGCACAGCATGAAACCATGGGAAGCTAATATACGAAAAGTAGTGCCGTATACTCCTGGCGAGCAGCCAAATGAGAGCGGCATGATCAAACTGAATACAAACGAGAATCCATATTCACCGGCTCCGGGTGTGGAGAAGGCGCTGAAGGTCCTTGATGCCGATACCCTGAGACTTTATCCGGATCCGACAGCAGGAGACCTGGTACACAGTATTGCCGCGTTCTACGGCCTGAAGGACGAGCAGGTATTTACAGGCGTTGGTTCCGATGACGTACTGGCTATGTGTTTTCTCACATTTTTTAATTCAGAGAAACCGATCCTGTTCCCGGACATCACTTATTCTTTCTATGATGTATGGGCAGATCTTTTAAGGATCCCATATGAGCGCCCGGCATTAGATGAGGAGTTCCATATCCGTAAGGAAGATTATTTCCGTGAAAACGGCGGAATCGTATTCCCTAATCCCAATGCACCGACCGGCGTGGAAATGCCTCTTTCCGAGATCGAGGAGATCGTGGCAAAGAATCCGGAGAGTATCGTGATCGTAGATGAGGCGTACGTGGATTTCGGAGCAGCATCCGCACTGCCGCTGATCGAAAAATATGATAATCTGCTTGTTGTGCAGACCTTCTCCAAGTCCAGATCCCTGGCAGGAATGCGTATCGGATATGCCTTCGGAAATCCGGAGCTGATCAAATATCTCAATGATGTGAAATATTCCTTTAACTCCTATACCATGGATCGTACTACCATCGCGGCTGGTGTGGCATCTATGGAGGATAAGGCATATTTTGAGGAATGCTGCCATAAGATCATTACAACAAGAGAGTGGACAAAGGCAGAGCTCAGGAAGCTTGGATTTTCCTTCCAGGATTCCAGATCCAACTTTATCTTTGCCACACATGAGAGCTGTCCGGCCAAAGAGCTTTTCGCAGCACTGAGGGAGAAACATATCTATGTAAGATATTTCCCGAAGGACAGGATCGACAATCATCTCCGTATCACCATCGGTACCGATGAGGAGATGAAAAAGCTGGTAGAATTCCTGACGGAATATCTGCAGAAATAACAATTAAGGAGGTACTATGGAAGTACTGGTACAATGGTTTTCACACCACCTTGCACAGTTTATCTCTCCCGAGGGAGCTGTGTTCATCATTTCTATGATCCCGATACTGGAGCTTCGAGGCGGCCTTCTGGCAGCTTCTTTGCTGAAGATATCGGCTGCGAAGGCACTGCCGATCTGTATCGTGGGAAATATTATTCCGATTCCGTTTATCCTGCTTTTTATCCGGCAGATCTTTAAATGGATGAAAAAAACAAAGACGTTCAGAGGTCTGATCACAAAGCTGGAAAACAGAGCTATGGGAAAGAGTGACCAGATCAAGAGATATGAATTTCTTGGACTTTTGCTGTTTGTGGGAATCCCTCTTCCGGGCACAGGAGCCTGGACAGGTGCACTGATCGCCTCTCTTCTTGAGGTGGATATCAAAAAATCCTCCATTGCGATCCTGTGCGGACTTTTTATGGCAAGTGTCATTATGTATATTGTTTCTTATGGAATTGTAGGAAATGTAGTGCATTGATCGATCGCAGAGAAGGAATGTCTTTTTGATCGAAATCGGATTGAAAATAAAGAAATCCCTTACCGGATCTGTAAAATGATATGTGTTCTGTATTTCGGAAACATATCAGAGATCGGTAAGGGATTTTTTATGTGTTTTTACATATCAGGCAGAGGTATACCGAGAAGATCCTTACATAAGTCTGCGCTTCAGCATGTCCGCGTTTAAAGCGTATTTCAGAGCTGTATCCCTGGTGATACGGCCTTTTTTATATAATTCCAGAAGGCTCTGGTCCATAGAACGCATCTGCTCCTGACCGGATGTGGAGATCACGCCTTCGATCTGGTGTACTTTATTGTCGCGGATCATATTGCGGATGGCAGGAGTCAGGCGCATGATCTCGAAAACAGGAATGTTGCGTCCGTCCACATCCGGGATCAGCTGCTGGGAGATTACAGCCTGAAGGACCATGGAAAGCTGGAGGGCAATCTGATGCTGCTGAGATGGCTCAAACACGTCCATGATGCGTTCGATGGTGTTGGCTGCTCCCAAAGTATGCAGGCTGGAAAGGACAAGATGACCGGTTTCCGCAGCGGTCATGGCAGTCTGGATGGTTTCATGATCACGCATCTCTCCAAGAAGGATCACATCCGGGCTCTGGCGTAGTGTGGCACGAAGAGAAGTCAGATAGCTTTCGGTGTCGGTACAGATCTCGCGCTGGCTGACGATACAGCGATCATGGCGGTGGAGATATTCCAGAGGATCCTCCAGAGTGATGATGTGGCCTTCCCGGGTATGGTTGATCCGGTCGATCAGGCAGGCCATAGTGGTGGATTTACCGCTTCCGGCAGAACCGGTAACAAGGACCATGCCACGGGTATAGTCGGAGATATTCATCACATCCTCCGGAATGGAAAGCTCTGCAGGATCCGGCAGCCGGAAGGCGATCACGCGGATCACGGCAGCCAGGGAACCACGCTGCTTGTAGGCATTGACACGAAATCTGGAAACACCGGGAATGGAAAAAGAAAAGTCATCATCACCGGTTTCCATAAGACGGGATATATCGCGGTTTTCCGCAAGGCCGTAAATGGTGCGGAGTAAATTTTCTGTCTGATCAGGCATCAGCCTGTCACCACGGTCTAAAAGATGACCGTCGATCTTTTCTGCCAGGGGGCGGCCTGCGATGATAAAGATATCAGAGACACGCCGGTTGGCAGCTTCTGCTAAAAATTCAGGAATAGGGGTATCCATAGGTTTATTCTCCTTTAAATACATTCTGGTGGTTGTCAGGTTGCCAGGATCCGGTAAGCTCTGTGTTCCATTGCAGGATCTGATAAGCGGAAGAGCTTTTTTCCTGCGGGTAAAAAATCTCAAGCACTACAGAAAGCTGTTGTGTCTCGGAAATTCCAACGGAGAAGGAAAGGGTGTGGCTGTGGGAATCCCAGCTGAGATCGTTCCTTGTGTCCGCAAGCTTTTGTATCATGGAAAAATATCTGGTTTCATCGGAAGCTTTTTCCCTGTATTGCTCCAGATCATCACGGATTTCTGAAACGGTTTCCGTGGCGCTTGCGCAGCCGGTGTAATAATTTTCGGTCTGTTCCATAGAATGTCTGGCTGTGTTAAGACTGGATCTGGAGCTTCCAAGAGTAAGCAGAGCAAGTACACAGAGACACAGCACAGAGAAGATAAGAAACAGGGAAGGAATGCCGACAGTTACAAAAAACGTATGCTTCTGTTTCAATGTACAGCCTCCCTTCTGTAGTCATCAACAGGAAAACGCAGGGTGATCCGGTAAAGCTCACTGCCGTTGGAAAGCTGCCGGAAAGAAAGCTCGCCGGATTTTTCTGAAGAAGAAATATCTGTTTCCAGGATCATTTCACAGGCGGCTTCTCCAGAAGAGCAGCTCTGCCAGTTACGGTCATAATACCAGATCAGGTTGGTGTTCTTTTTGATACTCCCCGGAAGCAGGGAGAGGAACTGTTCATCGGTTCCGTCAGTGCCTTCCAGTATCTCGCCCACGGAGGTTGTGAGAGCCTGGATCTGGTTCCACTGTTCTGCCTGGAGCCGGTTTTTCCGTGCTGCCGCGAAGATCTGGATGCAGGCAGCTGAGGAAAGTGACAGAAACAAAAGGGCAAGGATCATTTCCATCAGAAAAAGGCTGGTACCGGAATTATGTCTTGATTCTTTCATGATGCCTCCTTTTTGCCAGTGCGATGAAGCAGGAATTCCGAGCAGACTCCCGTGGTACTTTCCAGGGAAAAGTGGTAAAAACCATTTTCCATTTCCGAAAACCGGAAATCGGAAAGCTGTGAGATGACGGTTCCTGCATCGGAACTGGCCTGAGAGCCTTTTGCAGTGAAAAGCTCCATCAGACTGTCATTCTTCAGGTAAATATACGTGATATATTCTTTTCCTTTGATATCATCCCGGAAACAAAGGGCAGGAATATCATCCAGGGAACCGGAAAAGATCTCATCGCCGCGGTCGTGCTGCCGGAATTTGGTAGTCAGATAAGTTGCTGCGGTCCCAAGCTCGGAATCGGAGTCAGTCTGTTTCACAGTCTGCTGGTAAATCCGGGCGGAAAATAGCAGCATCAGTATAAGGAACAGAACAAAAACACCAAAAAGAAGAAGCGAAAAAAGAGAAGAAACGGAATGTCCGGTGTTCTTCCGGTGATTCATGAGGCATTCCCTCCTTTCGTACTGCCGGACAGAGCGATCACGCTGATAGACGGCAGGAGATTGGAACCGTTAGGAACATACTCTACTACGAATTTGGTTTTGTCATAAGTGATATGATAATCCAAGAGAAGCTGGGACAGGCTTTCGGGATATGTGCCTGTGAGGGCATAGGTGCGGATGGCACCGTTTTTCAGTGCCTGTTCCAGAGCATCCTGTTCTTTGTGTACGGCCTGATCGGAGGTGCTGCTGACACCTGCCACAAACAAGGTGCAGGATAAAACCAGAAGCAGCGCCGGAAAGAGAAGAAAAAATGCTCTGAGAAATTTTGTTCTGCGGCTTTCAAAAAGTTCCATGCGGTCACCACCTTACATTGCAAAATCTGAGAGGATCCCCAGAAGCGGCATCATGACGGATAAAAGGACCAGCCCCACAAGAAGAGACAGCAGGATCACGATGGTAGGCTCCACAATGGAGACTGCCTGTGAGATCAGATCTATGGATCTTTCGGTGTACTGCCGGGAAAGCCTGCGGAAGGTTTCGTCACTGGAACCGGAATAGAAGGATATCGTGATGAGACGGCCTTCTATGCCGCCGAACAGACCGGATTCTGTAAGAGCCCTGGAAAAAGTTTCTCCGCTATCCAGGATAGAGGAAGCCTTCCGGAGTCTTTCGAGTATCACCGGCTGTGAGATCAGATCCTTTGTAAGCTCCAGGCTGGTTTCAGGGGAAAGTCCGCTCCGAAGCCCCAGGGAAAGGCCCTGGGCCAGACGACTGTAATCCATGGCAACCGGGATCTCACGGAAAAACGGGAGATGGATGACCATTTTTCGCAGCAGGCTGTGGCCTTTTTCCGTAAGACTGAAAAACAGGATGCAGCCAATGAGGGCTGCGGCGAGGATCAGAAAAACAGAGGAATACCGGCTGATCACGTTACCTGCATTCAGAAGTCCCCGGGAAACCCCGTTCATTTCCATTCCCATCTGGTTAAATACCTGTTGAAATACTGGCAGGACTTTTATCAGAAGGACCAGGATCACAACAGCCATCATGCCAAGCATGAGCAGCGGGTAAGTGACTGCAGACCGTATCTGTCCTGAGATTTCTTCCTCCTGTTCATAGTGGGAACTGAGACTTTCCATGATCTCATCCAGGCAGCCGGTTTCCTCACCGGTCCGGACATAGGCGGTCATGGATGTGGGAAAGATCCCGGATTCGTCAAGAGCCCGGGAAAGAGAACCGTTTTCTTCCACGGAACGGATCAGGGGTGTGAGGATCTGCCGGTCTGCATCGGTCTTGCTTTCGTCACAGAGGATGTGAAGTCCTTCCGCTGTGGATATGCCGGAATGCAGAAGCATTCCCATCTGCCCGCAGAAACTGGATAATTCCCGGGCTGTCAGTTTGTTTTTCATAATAAGGTCTCCTTTAGTTGGTCAGCGCGTGAACTGTAC
Organism: Blautia sp. 2227st1_G12_2227SCRN_220401; assembly: GCF_039062885.1. Lineage (NCBI taxonomy): Bacteria > Bacillati > Bacillota > Clostridia > Lachnospirales > Lachnospiraceae > Blautia > Blautia sp. 2227st1_G12_2227SCRN_220401. Next base: position 33,530 of record NZ_JBCLNI010000018.1, read on the forward strand.
CGTATAATTGCTTTCATCACCGATATATTCCTGGATCGCTTCATCACCATCACTGTTGGCGTCAAAGGTGGGATCCATCAGCTTCCAGGTGTCGCCGTCAAAAGATACTGCCTTTGTCACCCAGCCTCTGCCACGGATATAAACATCGATCCATGCATGCTTTACATCACCGGAATAGCCGATCTGAAGCTTGCAGGGAATGTCCTGGCTGCGGAGCATTGCAGTAGTCAGTGCAGCGTAATCAAAACAGATCCCCGTGCCGGTGCTTAACGTATCATCTACATCAGGAAGATAACCGGCTTCGACAGAATCAGCTTTGTCATAATCGTAGGAAATATGACTGGTAACATATGTATAGAAGGTTTTCAGGATGTCGATATCGGTCATGTCTTCTTTGACAAGAGAGGCTGCCAGTTTGCAGGCTTCACTTTTGGAAGAAAAGTCCACGTACTGGTTTGGATATAGAAACGGAAGAAATTCATTCTGAAGCTTTATTGTGAGCGTTTCCGTGTAAAGGGCGGCATACTGGTTTCCATCAACCTGCTGATAGCAGGTGATGAGATACTCACCGGAGCCTTCGGAAAAAGGAAGTACCGTCTGTTCATCAGGTTCCAGAAAATAGGAATAGACCACACCGGAGGGAGCAGTAAGCTGAATGTTCATGCGGGAATCATCGGAATCGGATTCTGCGGTCAGATACCCCTGATCCTGATTGGAAATATCCAGGATCAGAGGGGAACTGCCCAGTGTTTTTTTGCCGGGGGCCTCCGGGGTGAGGACTCTGGCCGGAGAATATACCGGAGGTTCTTCATCGGAGGAAGGAGAATTTCCACAGCCTGTCAGCAGGATTCCGAAAAGCAGCCATACAAAAAAGAGACGGACTGGTAAAAATTTTGACATTGTTTCCGTTCTCCTGTTATATCATGCTTTCTTTTTGAACAGTATAGCAGATTCCGTGAAAAAAAGACAGGAGTAGGGCTCAAAATGCAGTGGAAAATGTTGACATTTCAGGGAAAAAAACATATACTATGCATATAAAGGCAAACCTGTTGAAAGACGGGGACGCAAAGCCATGGGTCTAAGGTCCGAAGGATGACTATGACAGCCGGTTGCCGCATTAAATTCCGATTTAATGACGTATTCAGATAACATCTATGAACAAGAATCTGTGTGTTAATGCGGCCGTTTATTTCGTTAGAATAAGCGGTTTTTTTGATGCCTAAAATCCGGTTTAGGTTGGAAACTGAAACGTCGGCTTTCAGAAAGGTGTGAATGATATGAAAAGAACAGATATCCATAAAATTTTTACAGGCAGGAAAAAAGCTTTAGCAGGATGCCTTGCAGCTGTTATTGTACTGGCAGGTGGCTTTAATGTCTGGCAGTCGTCACAGGTTCCGGAATTTCCGGATTTTACAGATCCGGTAGTGGAGACTACCATCACAGAGGACGACACTCCACTTGCTTCAAAACCGAAGGTGACTACCAAAACGACTTCAAATACCAAGACAACCAGAAAAAAAGTTAAGCTGAAAAAAGCGGCGACCAAGACTTATACCAAGAAGCTTCCGACTACCAATAAGAAGAGTACGACCACAAAGAAAACAAACAGAAATACAACCGTAAAAACATTAAAGACAGTTAAGACTGCAACAACACAGAAATACACAAAGAAATCAAAAACAGCCGTTCAGACACGGAAAGTAACTACAACCATTCAGACGACCACAACAGTCATGGCGGCTTCAGCTACTGCCGGCAAAGCGAATGCAGCTTCCACAAAAAAAGTAGAAAGCATCAACATGGACAGCAAATATTCAGTAAGCAATATTGCTTCCATTGCACCGAAGATGGACAGCCGGGTGCTCAAAGCCTACAAGAAGCTTGGATTTACTGTAACGATCGATCCGTCTGTTAACTACGGAGGCTGCTTTAACGCACATTCAAGAAGCATCATCCTTCGTTTTGAGAATGAGACAATCTACCATGAGCTGGGACATTTCCTTGCTTTTGTTGCGGGAAACGTAGACAGAACAAGTGATTTTGCCGCAGTTTATAACAGCGAAAAATCCAAATTTACAGGTATCAACAGAAGCTATGCAACGCAGAACAGTTCAGAATATTTTGCAGAATCAGTGCTTGAGTATGTAACAAGTCCGTCAACACTTAAGAGACAGAGACCAAAAACGTATGCAGCGATCGTGGCGGCTCTGAATAAAATTACTGATGAACGTATCCAGAGGGTCATGGATATATACGGACCGTTCTGGAGCTAAAAAAGAAGCATACAGGAACGTTGGATCTGTCCGGGAAGAGATCTCCCGGGCAGATTTTTTTCTTTTTTGTGAGAAAAGTATAAAAAAAATGTCGATAAATATTTCTTGCAATAGGCTCTATAAGGTGTGTATAATGAAACATAAGCTGAAAACATGCTTTCATTCAAAAAAAGTGCAGCCATGTCAGGTTGTATCTGATTCCATAAACAACAAATATATAATTTATCAGATTTAAGAATAGAGGATTTAATATGAGAGAAAAGTATGAATCATTATCTCTGGCGGTGCTGAAGGATCTGGCAAAGGCGAGAGGGATGAAGGGAATTTCTACTCTGAGAAAACCGGCACTGATTGAGCGGATGCTGGAGGAGGACGCCAAAGAGTCCGACAGAGGAAATCCCGAAGAAGTACACAAAAGTACACCGGCAGAAAATACTGTAAAAGAAAAAAGCTATGATTCGGAAAAAACAGAATATCGTACCCGTCCGGCAGGGGAAGGACTTCAGGAGCAGCGGAAGGAATATCGTAGTGATAAGAATGAGCAGGAACACAGAAGCACAAATATCCGCAGAGAGTACAACCGTGAATATAACCGGGAAGCTACAAGGGAGAACGGGAATGTCCCGTCAGAATCCACCCAGCTGGACAGTGGTGAAAAGGCCAACGGAATCCTGGAAGTGCTTCCTGACGGATATGGCTTTATCCGATGTGAGAATTATATGCCGGGTGAGAACGACATTTATGTTTCTCCTTCCCAGATCCGCCGCTTTAATTTAAAGACAGGTGATATCATCCAGGGAAATATCCGTATCAAGACCCAGGGAGAGAAGTTCAGTGCCCTTCTCTACGTATCTTCCATTAACGGTTTTCATCCGAGTGAGGGACAGAGACGGTATAATTTTGAAGATATGACACCGATCTTTCCGAATGAGAGACTTGTCATGGAGCGTGCAGGCGGTACAACGGCCATGCGTATCGTGGATCTGATCAGTCCTATCGGAAAGGGCCAGCGAGGAATGATCGTATCTCCGCCAAAGGCAGGTAAGACAACCCTTCTGAAAGATGTTGCCAAGTCTATCCTCAGGAATAACAGAGATATGCATCTGATCATTCTTCTGATCGATGAGCGTCCTGAGGAGGTTACCGATATCAGAGAGGCGATCCAGGGACCGAATGTGGAAGTGATCTATTCTACATTTGATGAACTTCCGGAACATCATAAGAGAGTTTCCGAGATGGTTGTGGAGCGTGCGCGCCGTCTTGTAGAGCATAAACAGGATGTGATCATTCTTCTGGATTCGATCACACGACTTGCCAGAGCCTATAATCTGATCATCCCGCCAAGCGGAAGAACCTTATCCGGTGGTCTTGACCCAGCGGCTCTCCATATGCCCAAAAGATTTTTTGGCGCAGCCCGCAATATGCGCGAGGGCGGAAGCTTGACGATTCTGGCAACCGCACTTGTGGATACCGGAAGCAAGATGGACGATGTTATTTATGAGGAGTTCAAGGGAACCGGTAATATGGAGCTTGTCCTGGATCGTAAATTACAGGAGAAACGGGTATTCCCGGCCATTGATATCCAGAAATCCGGAACCAGAAGAGAGGATCTGCTTCTCAGCAAGGATGAACAGGAAGCGGTTTATATTATGCGAAAAGCTCTCAACGGAATGAAAGCGGATGAGGCAGTAGAACAGATCCTGAATACCTTTGCCAGAACCAGGAACAATGCAGAACTGGTACAGACTGTAAAGAAACAGAAATTTTTATAAAGTCCTTGCATTTTAGGGAAAGCTATGTTATACTTAGCAAGCTGTTTAAAATGGAATTCGTCAATTGAATACGAATAATATTAAATATATAGAGAGGTGAAAATCATGAGAGAAGGAATCCATCCGAACTACTATCAGGCAACTGTAACCTGCAACTGCGGAAACACTTTCGTAACAGGTTCTACTAAAGAGGACATCCATGTTGAGATCTGTTCCAAATGCCATCCGTTCTACACAGGACAGCAGAAGGCTACACAGGCTCGTGGACGTATCGATAAGTTCAACAAGAAATACGGCCTGAATAAGTAATTATTGCGAATACAGGAAATGAGAAGGTTGAGGTTGGGAAATCTCAACCTTTCTTTAACTGAAAAATTTTTAATTTGCACAGGAGAGAATGAATGAGATCATCGAATATCGGCGGACAGGCGGTCATGGAAGGCATCATGATGCGCCACAAGGACAAATATTCTATCGCAGTGCGCCGCCCGGACCAGGAGATCGAGCTGAAGGTAGAGGATTATAAATGTATCTTCGGAAATCACGCATTTCTGAAGAAACCGATCATCCGTGGTGTGGTAAGCTTTGTGGATTCTCTTGTGGTAGGCACGAAATGCCTGATGTATTCTGCGGAGATCGCAGGAGACGAGGAAGATGAGGAAACAGCCAGGAAGAATGAGCAGCTTACAGAAGAAGAGCGTTCTGCAAAGAAAGCCAAAGAGGATAAGCAGTTCAAGTGGCTTCTTTACATTACGGTAGCTATCTCCATGGTGGTTTCTGTGGCTGCTTTTATGTTTCTTCCGTATGTACTGGCTAGTCTGATCCGAGGGGTAGGTGCTTCGGAATTTCTGGTCACCATAGTGGAAGCCTTTGTGAAGCTGGCACTGTTTATGGGATATATGTTCCTGATCTCCAGAATGAAGGATATCCAGAGGACATTTATGTATCACGGCGCGGAGCACAAATGTATCAACTGTGTGGAGCATGGTCTGCCTCTGACGGTAGAGAATGTGTTAAAGAGCTCCAGGTTTCATAAGCGCTGTGGAACAAGCTTTCTGTTTCTGGTCATGCTGGTAAGTATTGTGCTGCATTTTGTGTTTGTGGCGGTGCCGTTTTACTGGGTGAGACTGCTGGGAAGACTTCTCATGGTACCGGTAGTTGCGGGGATTTCCTTTGAGATCATCCAGTGGGCAGGAAGAACAGACAGTAAATTTGCGGACATTATGAGTAAACCAGGTCTTGCCATGCAGAAATTCACCACAAAGGAGCCTGCTGCAGATATGGCAGAGGTAGCCATTAAAGCAGTTGAGGCTGTTTTTGATTGGAGAGCTTATCTGAAAGAGGAATTTGACCTGGACATCCCATATGAGACAGAGGAGACAGAAAATGCAGACTCTTGAGTCCCTTCTGAAAAAAGGTACAACAATACTGAAAGATAACGGATTGGAAGAAGCCGGGCTGGATGCCTGGCTCCTTCTGGAATTTAAGACCGGAAAGAATCGGGCATATTATTTTGCGCATGGAGATGAACCGGTGTCTGATGAGACCGCAGCAGAGTATCTTACGCTGATCGACAGGCGGGCAGGACATATTCCTGTACAGCAGCTGACTCATCAGGCTTTTTTTATGGGCTATGAGTTTTATGTAAACGAAAACGTGCTGATTCCGAGACAGGATACGGAGACTCTGGTGGAAGAGGCATTGAAACACCTTGGGGATGTGGAAAAACCGGAGATCCTGGATATGTGTACCGGCTCCGGCTGTATTCTGCTCAGCCTTCTTCTGGAACGGCAGGATGCCTGTGGGACCGGGGTGGATGTTTCACCGGAAGCACTGGAAGTGGCAAAAAAGAATGCAGGTATTCTAAAGGTGGAGAACCGGGCGGATTTTGTGGAAAGCGATCTGTTCTCGGCACCGTATTTTTGTGAAAAAGGTGGAAAAGATAGTGGGAAATATGATATCCTTATTTCAAACCCGCCTTATATCGCAACAGAAGAAATTGAAACACTGATGGAAGAAGTCCGCCTTCATGATCCGAGGAAGGCCCTTGACGGAATGGAAGACGGGCTTTATTTTTACAGAAAGATCACAGCAGAGGCCGGAAGGTACCTGAAACCAGGCGGATGGCTTCTGTATGAAATCGGCTGCACCCAGGGTGAGGCAGTCAGTACAATGATGAAAGCAGCCGGGTTTACCGGGGTTCAGATCGTAAAGGATCTGCCGGGCCTTGACCGTGTGGTGCTTGGACAGAAACAGGAGGAAATACATGTTTGATAAACTGGATGATCTGCTGGTACGTTTTGAAGAGCTTCTCAATGAGCTGGGAGAACCGGGAGTAACCGACGATCCGGCACATTTTCAGAAGCTGATGAAGGAGCAGAGCGACCTGCAGCCAATCGTTGACGCATATAAAGAATATAAGAAAAATAAGGAAACCATCGAGGACAGTCTTTCCATGCTGGAGAGCGAGAAGGACGAAGAGATGCGTGAAATGCTGAAGGAAGAGCTTTCCGATGCAAAAAAGAGAGTGGAGGAGCTGGAGCATGAGCTGAAGATCCTTCTTCTTCCGAAGGACCCTAACGACAGCAAGAACGTTATCGTTGAGATCCGTGGAGGTGCAGGCGGTGATGAGGCAGCACTTTTTGCAGCAGAGATTTATCGTATGTATGTGAAATACGCGGAGTCCCGCCGCTGGAAAACCGAGATGCTCAGCCTCAATGAGAACGGCATCGGCGGCTTCAAGGAGGTTACCTTCATGATCAAGGGTGAGGGTGCATATTCCAGACTGAAATACGAAAGCGGTGTTCACCGTGTACAGCGAGTACCGGAGACAGAGTCCGGCGGAAGGATCCATACCTCTACCTGTACGGTAGCGATCATGCCGGAGGCGGAAGAAATTGATTTCCATCTGGATCTCAATGAGTGTAAATTCGATGTGTTCCGTGCATCCGGAAACGGTGGTCAGTGTGTCAACACCACAGACTCCGCAGTACGTCTTACTCATATCCCTACAGGAATCGTGATTTCCTGCCAGGATGAGAAGTCTCAGCTTAAGAACAAGGATAAAGCACTTCGTGTGCTCCGTTCCCGTCTGTATGAGATGGAGCTTGCCAAGCAGCATGACGCTGAGGCAGAGGCAAGGAGAAGCCAGATCGGTACAGGTGACCGCTCCGAGAAGATCCGTACCTATAACTTCCCTCAGGGACGTGTAACAGACCACAGGATCAAGCTTACCCTTCATCGTCTTGAGAATATCCTTAACGGAGATCTGGATGAGATCATTGACAGTCTGATCGCAGCAGACCAGGCAGTAAAGCTGACAAAGCTGAATGAACAGGAGTAAGCGCTGATTACAGCTACAGAGTTCAAAAAATTATAATAAATCAGGAGGAAACGAAAATGAAAAAGACAGCACTGGTGATCATGGCAGCCGGTATCGGCAGCCGTTTTGGAAAAGGAATCAAGCAGCTTGCACCGGTAGGTCCGAAGGGCGAGATCATTATGGACTATTCCATCCATGATGCACTGGAGGCAGGATTCAACAAGGTCGTATTTATCATCCGCAAAGACCTTGAGGATGAATTCAAAAAAGTGATCGGAGACCGTATCTCCAACATTACAGAAGTTGCTTATGCATTCCAGGAGATCGACGATCTTCCGGGCAATTTTACAAAACCGGCGGACCGTACCAAGCCATGGGGAACCGGACACGCTGTGCTGGCAGCAAAGAAAGTCCTTTCCGAGCCATTCGCTGTGATCAATGCAGATGACTACTACGGAAAAGAAGCCTACGTAAAGGTGCATGACTACCTGGTACAGGATCATCCGCAGGATGGCCCGATGCACATCTGCATGGCAGGTTTCCGCCTTGGAAATACATTAAGTGACAACGGAAGCGTCACAAGAGGAGTGTGCCATATTGAGGACGGCAAGCTTGTGGGCGTTACAGAGACACATAACATCTTCAAGACAGCAGACGGCGCAGAGACAAGAAATGACGATGGTACAGCAGAAACACTGGATACAAAGAGCCTTGTTTCCATGAATATGTGGGGACTGACACCGGAATTTATGGAGATCCTTGAGAAAGGTTTCGTTGAGTTCCTTGGCGGGATCAAAGAGGGAGACATCAAAAAAGAGTATCTTCTTCCTGAGCTTATCGACCAGCTGATCCATTCCGGAAAAGCAGCGGTAGATGTTCTTGAGACAAAGGACGAGTGGTTCGGTGTTACCTATCAGGAGGATAAGGCATCTGTACAGGCTGCATTCAAAAAACTTACAGATGACGGCGTTTATCCGGAAGGACTGTATCAGTAATAAAGGAGAACATTATGGGTAAATATTTCGGAACAGATGGTTTTCGTGGTGAAGCAAATGTAAAACTTACAGCAGATCATGCATTTCGTGTGGGACGTTATCTCGGCTGGTATTACGGCAGAGATCACAAGGCGAAGATCGTGATCGGCAAGGATACAAGAAGAAGCAGTTACATGTTTGAGTATGCCCTTGCGGCAGGACTTACCGCATCCGGAGCAGATGCCTATCTGCTTCATGTAACCACAACTCCAAGTGTATCCTATGTGGTACGTACAGAAGATTTTGACTGCGGTATCATGATTTCCGCAAGCCATAATCCGTTTAATGATAATGGAATCAAGGTCCTTAATGAGAACGGACAGAAGATTTCCGCAGATATTGAAGCACGTATCGAGGCATATCTGGACGGCGAGATCGAGGAGCTTCCGCTGGCAACCGGAGAAGATATCGGCTGTACTGTGGATTTTGCATCCGGAAGAAACCGTTATATCGGACATCTGATCTCTATCCCATGCCATGATTTCAAAAATATCAAGGTTGGGCTGGATTGCTCCAACGGAAGCTCATCCGCCATTGCCAAGAGCGTTTTTGACGCACTTCGTGCAAAAACCTATGTGATCAACAATGAGCCAAACGGAACCAACATTAACCGTGGCTGCGGTTCCACACACATTGAAGTTCTGAGACAGTTCGTGGTAGATAAAGGCCTGGATATCGGTTTTGCATACGATGGTGATGCAGACCGCTGTATCGCCGTAGACCACCGCGGAAACATCATTGACGGTGATAAGATCATGTATGTGTGCGGCAAATATTTAAGAGAGAAAGGCCAGCTCAACGGAAATACAGTTGTAACAACCGTTATGTCCAATCTTGGTCTTTACAAGTCTCTGGAGCGTGAAGGCATCGACTATGAGCAGACTGCAGTTGGTGACAAATACGTTGCCGAGAACATGATGGAAAACAATTACAGTATCGGTGGTGAACAGTCCGGACATATCATCTTTAGCCGCTATTCCGCTACCGGTGACGGGATCCTGACTTCTCTTATGATCATGGAGGCATGTGTGGATCAGAAGGCCACACTCTGCGACCTTGCAAAGGAGATGAAGGTTTATCCGCAGCTTCTCCGGAATGTGCGTGTTTCCGATAAGAAAACAGCACTGGAGAACGAAAAGGTAAAAGCAGCCATTGAGGCAGCCGCAGAGGCACTTGGCGATGACGGACGTATCCTGGTACGTGAGAGTGGTACAGAGCCGCTGATCCGTGTTATGGTAGAAGCGGGAACGGATGATCTCTGCCATAAATATGTAGATAGTGTTGTTGATGTGATGGAAGCCGAAGGGCTTGTTGTAGAATAAGGAATTCCATGAAAAAAACAAAGACCGTATTGATTCTTGCAGCCGTTACAGGAGCCTTGCTTCTGGGCGGCTGCGGCAGTGAAAAAACAAAAATATATGAACAGGCCGGAAAGGATCTTTCCCAGGGAAGTTACAAGTATGCCCTGGAGGAGTACCAGAGCTCTATCCAGAACGGAGTGAAGCTGGCACAGTCCTATCGCGGGGCAGGTATCGCAAGCCTGCGTCTTGGCAAATATGAGGATGCGGTGAATAGCTTCACGGAAGCTCTGAACTGCGATAAAGTAAGCAAAAGCCTTCGTAAGGATATCCTGTCCTACCGGGCTACTGCAGAGCTGAAGTCTGGAAAATACGAGGATGCCATGGCAGACTGCCAGACACTTGGAGAAGATTTTTCCATGGATGCAGGCAGTTATTTCCTCACTGGAAAGGTTGCCCTTGCCATGGATTCCTACGAAGAAGCCGCATCTAATTTCAAACAGGCCTATGGAGAAGATTCCACCTATGATATGGCGATCGAGATCTATGAGGCATATCTGGACAAGGATATGGAAGCGGACGGAACCAGATATCTGGAAGCTGCTCTTTCTTCTGAGGCCAAGGATGCCCAGGACCACTGTGACAGAGGCCGTGTCTACTACTATATGGAAGACTACAGCAACGCAAAAAAAGAGCTTCTGGAAGCAACCAAGAAGGATAATACGGAAGCATTGCTTCTTCTGGGAATGGTATATCTGGCCCAGGATGATGTGGAAAATGCTCAGGCAATGTACAAGCAGTATATTTCTGCAGTGGGTGATTCCGCCAAGGGCTATAATGGTCTGGCACTGTGCGATATCCGAAGCGGAGATTATGATTCCGCTCTTGATAACATCACAAAAGGCCTTCCGACAGCTACCACAGACGAGATGCAGAGTCTTCTGTTCAATGAGATCGTAGCCTATGAGAAAAAGCTGGATTTTGCTACTGCACTGACCAAGGTCCAGGAATATATTGAGATGTTCCCTGAAGATTCCGCTGCAAAAAAAGAGCGGGCTTTCCTGAAAACCAGAACGTCTTCGGAGGGCTGATATGGAATATTTTGAGGAAATACAGGACAGGGTTATCCTGATCGGTGTCCAGGCAGATCGGGGGGATGACATGGAGGAATCCTTGGATGAGCTTGGAGAACTTGCGGCCACGGCAGGTGCGGCGGTTGCAGGCAGGATCATTCAGAATCGTGAGGCCGTACATCCGGGCACCTATATCGGAAAAGGCAAGATCGAAGAGGTAAAAGGTCTTCTCTATGCCCTGGATGCCAATGGTGTGATCTGTGACGATGAGCTTTCTCCTGCCCAGATGAATAATCTGGAGCGGGAGCTGGAGTGCAAGGTTATGGATCGTACCCTGCTGATCCTTGACATTTTTGCGAAGCGTGCCGTCACAAGTGAAGGCAAGATCCAGGTAGAGCTTGCACAGCTTCGTTACCGGTCTGCACGTCTTGTGGGACTACGTTCTTCTCTTTCGCGACTTGGAGGAGGAATCGGAACCAGAGGCCCTGGTGAGAAAAAGCTGGAGACAGACCGTCGTCTGATCCGGAACAGGATATCCGCACTGAAGCAGGAGCTTTCCCAGGTAGAAAAGCACAGAGAGCTGATCCGTTCCAGAAGAGCTGTGGGAAATCTGAAGACAGCAGCCATTGTTGGCTATACCAATGCAGGAAAGTCAACGCTTCTGAATACACTGACAGGCGCTTCGGTGCTTTCGGAGGATAAGCTGTTTGCCACACTGGATCCGACTACCCGTCTTCTGACACTGGATGACGGACAGCAGCTTCTTCTTACGGATACCGTAGGCTTTATCCGCAAGCTTCCCCACAATTTGGTGGAAGCCTTCAAGAGTACTCTGGAGGAAGCCAAATATGCGGATTATATCATTCATGTGGTAGATGCATCCAATCCTCAGGCGGAGATACAGATGCATATCGTATATGAAACCCTGAAAGAGCTTGGTGCTCTGGGAAAAAAGACGATCACACTTTTTAACAAGCAGGATCGTGTTTCCGGGGAGAGCTTTCGGGATCTCCGAGCAGACCATACGCTAAAGATTTCCGCACGGACAGGAGAGGGGCTTGAGGAATTTAAGCAGCTTCTTTCTGAGATACTGGCAGAAGGACAGATTTATATGGAACGGCTTTTTCCTTATTCGGAGGCCGGTCAGATCCAGCTGATCCGTGAGTATGGACAGCTTCTTTCGGAAGAGTATACCGAAGGAGGGATTGCTGTAAAAGCAAGAGTTCCGCGGGAAATCTATCCGAAAGTCACATAATGTTAAAATATCTACTCAGTACCATATATAGTACCGTGAACAAAACGGGCACTATATATGGTGCTTTTTATGTTGACGCAAAGAGGCGTGTCTGATACAATAAGCCTACAGCGCTTTGAACACAGATCGTGAAACGGAGTGTGTTCGTAAGCAGGCAAGTGAGGCGGAATGGAATATCCGCTTATAAATAAATGCATGAGGGAGGCATTTTCTTATGTTTCAGGTAGTAAAAAGAGACGGTGAATTAGACGAATTTAAAATGGGGAAGATCACCGCGGCAATTGATAAGGCATTTGATGCCAAAGGTAAGAATTACAGTTCGGATATGATCGATCTTCTGGGACTTCGTGTTACAGCGGATTTTCAGAATAAGATCGAGAACAACCGGATTTCTGTTGAGGATATCCAGGACAGTGTGGAGAACGTACTGATCCAGGCCGGATATTCTGATGTTGCCAAGGCGTATATCCTTTATCGTAAGCAGCGTGAGAAGATCCGCAATATGAAATCCACCATCCTTGACTATAAAGAGATCGTAAACAGCTATGTAAAGGTTGAGGACTGGCGTGTAAAGGAGAACTCAACGGTTACTTATTCTGTAGGAGGTCTGATCTTAAGCAACTCCGGAGCAGTTACCGCAAACTACTGGCTGTCTGAGATCTACGACAACGAGATCGCAGATGCACACAGAAATGCAGATATCCATATCCATGATCTGTCCATGCTGACCGGTTACTGTGCAGGCTGGTCCCTGAAGCAGCTGATCCGAGAGGGACTTGGTGGTATTGAGGGTAAGATCACTTCTGCACCTGCAAAGCATTTAAGTGTACTCTGCAACCAGATGGTGAATTTCCTGGGTATCATGCAGAACGAGTGGGCGGGCGCACAGGCATTTTCATCCTTTGATACTTATCTGGCACCTTTTGTAAAGGCAGACAACCTTTCCTATCCGGAGGTTAAGAAATGTATTGAGTCCTTTGTATATGGCGTAAATACTCCAAGCCGCTGGGGCACTCAGGCACCATTTTCCAACATTACACTGGACTGGACCGTTCCGGACGACCTTGCAGAGCTTCCGGCTATCGTAGGCGGCAAGGACATGGATTTCAAATATAAGGACTGTAAGAAAGAAATGGATATGGTCAACAAGGCATTTATCGAGACCATGATCGAGGGAGATGCCAACGGACGTGGATTCCAGTATCCGATCCCGACCTATTCCATCACAAAGGAATTCGACTGGTCTGATACCGAGAACAACCGTCTTCTCTTTGAGATGACTTCCAAGTACGGTACTCCGTATTTTTCCAATTATATCAACAGTGATATGAAGCCAAGCGACATCCGCAGCATGTGCTGCCGCCTCCGTCTGGATCTCCGTGAGCTCCGCAAAAAGAGTGGTGGATTCTTTGGCTCCGGTGAGAGCACAGGCTCTGTAGGCGTTGTTACCATCAATATGCCGCGTATCGCATACCTTTCCAGAACGCCGAAGGAATTTTATCAGCGCCTGGACCACATGATGGATATCTCCGCAAGATCTCTTCACATCAAGAGAGATGTGATCAGCAGGCTTCTGGAAGAGGGACTGTATCCGTACACGAAGAGATATCTTGGAAGCTTTGACAATCATTTTTCCACCATCGGTCTTGTGGGAATGAACGAAGCGGGCTTAAATGCCTGCTGGCTGAAAAAAGACATGACAGATCCGGAAACCCAGAAGTTTACAAAAGAGGTTCTGGAGCATATGAGAAGCCGTCTTTCAGACTATCAGGAGCAGTATCCGGGAGAGCTTTTCAACCTGGAGGCAACACCGGCAGAGTCCACTGCATACCGTCTTGCCAAACACGACAGAAGCCGTTATCCGGATATCAAAACAGCGGGAAAAGAGGGCGACACTCCGTATTACACAAACAGCTCTCATCTGCCGGTTGATTACACTGCGGATATTTTTGACGCACTGGATATTCAGGACGATCTGCAGACTCTGTATACTTCAGGAACCGTATTCCATGCATTCCTTGGGGAGAAGCTTCCGGACTGGAAGGCAGCGGCAGCGCTGGTACGTAAGATCGCAGAGAATTATCGCCTGCCCTATTACACCATCTCACCGACCTATTCCGTATGTCAGGAGCATGGCTACATCAGCGGCGAGCATTTCACCTGCCCGAAATGTGGAAAGAAGGCTGAGGTTTACAGCCGTATCACAGGATATTACCGTCCTGTACAGAACTGGAACGATGGTAAGACCCAGGAGTACAAGAACCGTACCCTCTATGATATTACCCATTCCCATCTGAAAAAGGTCCATACCAGTGTGATGACCATGAAGGGTGACGAGGTGGAGATCCAGCCTGTGGAATCTCATAAATATCTTTTTACGACTAGCACTTGTCCGAACTGCCGTATGGCAAAGAAAATGCTGGAAGGCGAAGAGCTGGAGATTATCGATGCTGAGCAGAATCCCGAGCTTGTCAAGCAGTATGGGATCCGTCAGGCCCCGACGCTTGTCATTACTGACGGGGCGAAGGTTAGGAAGTATGTGAATGCTTCTAATATACAGAAGTATGTAGACGAAGAGTTGGATTGAGTTTTTTGCCAAAATAACTGTAAGTAAAAAATGGATGGCTGGACGCATGTCTGTTGGATGTGTGTCTGGCCTTTTTTATATTGGGAATTTTATGTTATGATATTTTATGTTTGAGATTTGGGGCCTGGAAAAGATGGTTGACATTTCATGTCGAGATGGGTATACTTATACCTGAATTTAATGATTAAAAGCGTTACGCTTTAATGTATGAATGTATACGCAAAACGCTCCATCCCGGAAGGGCCCCGCTGGGGAAGGGATTCACTTCCACCAAATTTCATGCTAAAATAAAAAAAGAAAATAAAAAAGAATAACAGAAAAGAGGAAAATTATTATGGTAAAACAGAACATCGTCTTCGTAGAAAACACTCCAGGCAGTCTTCAGAAAGTTACAAAGATTCTTGCAGAGAATCAGATCGATATCTACGGTTTCGGCTGCTTTGACGCACCGGAGTTTGCAAACTTCCGTATGGTATGCGACAATCCGGAAAGAGCAGATGAGATCATGGCTGAGCATGGATACATGACTCGTATCACACAGGCTATCCTGGTAGACCTTCAGGATGAGATCGGTGGGTTAGACAAGCTTCTTAGTGTCATGGGCGACAGCAACGTAAACCTTCATTACATCTACACCTTCTTCCACAGAGGCCTGAAAGTTCCGGTAGCGATCATGCACTGTGAGGATCTTCTGGTTGCAGAGAGTGTTCTCCGTAACAATGGATTCCAGGTTCTGAACCGCCTGGTAGATCCGGATGGAGAAGCAGAGGCGTAATCAATCGCATAAAAGGGACAAACAGGAATGAAGTATCGTATTTTTATTGTAGAAGATGACGAAACAATCGCGAATCTTCTGAAAAAGCATCTCAGTTCCTGGGGATATGACGTTTTTCTGGCTGAGGATTTTTCCAATATACTGCAGGAATTTGCGGGGAAAGATCCTCAGCTTGTTCTTCTGGATCTGAAACTTCCATTTTATAATGGCTTTCACTGGTGTGAGGAAATCCGAAAGGTTTCCCAGGTGCCGGTGATCTTCATCTCCTCCGCAGCGGATAACATGAACATGGTCATGGCCATGAGCCGTGGAGCCGATGACTTTATTGCCAAGCCTTTTGATATGGACGTACTGGTGGCCAAGATCCAGGCAATCCTCCGCAGAACCTATTCCTTCGGAAACCCGGGAAATGTCCTGGAACATAAAGGCGCGGTTCTCAATCTTTCCAGAGCGACACTGACCTGGAACGGGGAGGAGACGGAACTGACCAGAAATGAACTGCGTATCCTGGAACTGCTTTTTTCCCAGGCAGGGAAACCGGTATCCAGAGATGCCATTATGACAAAACTGTGGGAAAGTGACAGCTTTGTGGATGACAACACCCTGACCGTAAACATTACACGCCTTCGCAAAAAACTGGAGGCGGCAGGCCTTGTGGATTTTATCATCACGCGAAAAGGTCTTGGATATATGGTGTGAGGTTTTTATGGAATCATTTCGAGCATATTTAAAACAGACAAAAATTTTTTTCATCGCCTGTGTTTTTATGGCGGCTGTGTCGACAGCAGTGATCTGCCTGTACCAGCTTCCCCTGGAGGCGGCGGTCTATCTGGCAGTTCTGTGGCTGGGAGCAGGAGCTGCCGTTTTTTTATACGGTTATGCCTGTTACAGACAGAAGGTGCAGAACTTAATCCTGGTGGAAAAAGCTCCGGAGATTAATCTGGACCGGCTGGGCGAGACCACCGATGAGGTGGAGCTTCTTTACAGGGATATCATCCGGAAACTGGACGGCATGCGGATGGGTGCGGAGACAGAACGGCAGCGTTCTCTGGAAGAAATGACCGATTACTACACTATGTGGGCACATCAGATCAAGACGCCGATCTTTGCTCTACGCCTGCTGCTTCGGGAGGAGCCGGAGGAGAACCGGGAGTCCGGGGCACAGCTTTTTCGCATTGAACAGTATGTGGAGATGGTGTTGGGCTACCTTCGCACGGAGGACATGTCCGCCGATCTGAAGCTGACCCGATGCTCGCTGGATCGGATCATCCGGGAGCAGATCCATAAATACGCAGGGATCTTTGTGTCAAAAAAGCTTTCGTTATCATATGAGGGGACAGATGCGATCGTTCTTACCGATGAAAAATGGCTTGGTTTTGTCATTGGACAGATTCTTTCCAATGCGTTGAAATATACAAGAACGGGCGGCATTGAAATCTGGCTGGAGGATGAGCGTGGAAACAGGGTATCTGAGAATCCAAATTTGAAGCAGAATACGGCTCCGGGGATTTGTAATACGGCCCCGGCAACTCTGGTCATCGCAGACTCCGGCATCGGAATCCAGCCGGAGGATCTTCCGCGCATCTTCGAAAAAGGCTACACAGGCGTCAATGGACGGGAGGACAACCGTGCTACCGGGATCGGTCTGTATTTAAGCCGGAAGATCCTGAGAAAACTGGGTCACGAGATCACTGTGGATTCCCAGGTGGATAAAGGCACGGAAGTTCGGATGAGCCTGTGGAAAAAAGATCTGGAGATGTATTAACCTTACACAAATGTAAGCTTCCTCCGTAAAATGTAAGCCACTTCGATGGCAGCCGCCGGAGAATTTTCTTATACTGAAACCATAACATAGCGTTTCGGGTAATTCTTACATCAGGTTCGATCGCTTTAGAACATGATGCACGACTCCCTGGATCGCTGTAAATACAGATAAGAAAGGAATTAGCGTATGGCATTACTGGAAGTAACAAATGTAAAAAAGATATACAGCACCCGCTTCGGCGGAAATAAAGTGCAGGCACTTTTCAATGTGACATTTTCGGTGGAAGAAGGAGAATATGTGGCGATCATGGGAGAGTCCGGTTCCGGAAAAACAACACTTCTGAATATTCTGGCAGCCCTGGACCGCCCCACATCCGGCGAAGTGCTTCTGGAAGGAAAAAGCATTACTCACCTGACAGAAAAAGAAATTTCCGCATTCCGTCGGAAGAACTTAGGCTTCGTGTTCCAGGATTTCAATCTTCTGGACACCTTCAGCCTCCGGGACAATATTTATCTTCCTCTCGTGCTGGCAGGGGAAGATTATCAGGAGATGGAGCAGAAGATCCGTCCCATTGCAAAAGCCCTTCACATCAACCAGCTTCTGGAAAAATTCCCCTACGAGGTTTCCGGCGGACAGAAGCAGAGAGCAGCAGTTGCAAGGGCACTGATCACAGATCCGAAGCTGATCCTTGCGGACGAACCGACCGGAGCCCTGGATTCCCGTGCAGCCTCCGATCTTCTTTCCATGTTCAATGAGGTAAATCGGGAAGGCCAGACCATTCTCATGGTAACTCACAGCGCGCAGGCCGCCAGCCACGCATCCAGAGTACTTTTTATCAAGGATGGCGAAGTGTTCCACCAGATCTACCGTGGCACAAAAACAAGACAGGAAATGTACCAGATGATTGCAGATACCCTGACGATCCTTACGACAGGCGGTGAGACCTATGCGTAAAGGAATGTTTGGAAAACTGGCAGTGCAGAACATCCGGAATAACCGGAGCACCTATGTTCCCTATATGCTTACCTGCATTTTCTGCATTGCCATGATGTATATGATGGAATTTCTGCGGGACTGTCCCACATTGGAGAAAGCAGTGCCCCAGGCAGCAGAAGTGAGGATGATCGTAGGAACCGGTGAAGTGGTTGTTGGAATTTTCTGCGTTATCTTTCTGATCTACAGCAACAGTTTTCTCATGAAACACAGACAGAAAGAAATCGGGCTTTACAACATTCTGGGACTGGAAAAAGGCCATATCGGAAAAGTGATGTTTCTGGAAACAAGCATGACTTCGCTGCTTTCTCTGACGGCAGGGATCGGGATTGGCATCCTTGGAAGCAAGCTCTCCCTGCTTTTGCTTTTCCGTTTTCTTCATGTTCCGGCAGTGCTGGGATTTTATGTTTCCATTACAGGAATCCTGTTTTGCATCGCAGGATTTGGAGGGATTTTTCTTGTTATTCTGGCACTGAATCTTACCAGAGTAAGGATGAATAACCCCATAGAACTTCTGAGAGGCGGAAACACAGGAGAGAAGGAGCCCCGGGCAAAATGGCTCATGGCACTTCTGGGGATGATTTCTCTTGGAGTGGGATATTATCTGGCAGTAACCACGGAATCCCCAATCCAGGCAATTTTCATTTTTCTTCTGGCAGTGATTCTGGTTATGGCAGGAACGTATCTTCTTTTTACCGCAGGAAGCATTGTAATCCTGAAACTTTTGCGAAAGAACAAAAAGTTCTACTATAAAACCGGCAACTTTATCAGTGTCTCCGGCATGATCTATCGTATGAAACAAAATGCGGCAGGCCTGGCCAGCATCTGTATTTTAAGTACAGGAGTGCTCCTGCTTCTTTCTATGACTGTGTCGCTGTATTTTGGAATGGGTGACATCATGGTGAACCGGTATCCTTTTGATACGGATGCCAGGATTTCGGGCATCAGCCAGGAACAGAGTGAACAGATTCAGAAAGTTTTTGCACAGGCAATCAAAAATGATCAGGTGCCGGCAGAAAAAACAGTGGACGAAACTTATCTCGAGATCGGCTGCAGGCAGGAAAAAAACGGTATTATGATCGGACAGGCTTACAGTTACTCAGAAGATGGAAAATCCGTAGATCTGTATACGATCCGTCAGTCTGAGTATGAGAAACTTACCGGTGAAAAAACAGATCTTCACGACGGCGAGATCTTTGCCTGGTATCCGTCTGAAAAGGAAAAAGACATATTAAAAATTGATGACCGGGATTTTGCAGTAAAAAAATGGCTGGAAAAAGCACCTTTAAGTGCCATGAACAATCTGGTATCCAATATGGCGGCAATTGTTGTGACGGATTCCGATTTCGAGTATATTGACGGGCTTCGGACAAAGATGTATGAAGGTCTTGATGCCTACGAGGCTGGAAAAGATCTCACAGTTCATTTGGGTGTAGATATCCGTGGCAGCGGGGAGGAAAAGATCCGGTATGGCCAGGCTGTTTATCAGGCACTGAAAGATTACTGCAGAAGCGGTGGCTTTTCAGAGAATACCATCGTGATCGGTGGTGTCCGCCAGAGTGAGTACGAAACGTATTATGTAGATAATGGAACGATCCTGTTTATTGGAATCTTTTTGGGAGCACTGTTCCTTATGGGAACGGCGATGATCATTTACTACAAACAGATCTCAGAGGGCTACGAAGATCAGGGAAGGTTCCAGATCATGCAGAAAGTAGGTATGAGCCGCAGAGAGGTGAAAGGAGCTATCCGCAGACAGATCCTTCTGGTATTTTTTATCCCGCTTGTGATGGCAATGGTGCATATTTCCATGGCATTTCCGCTGATCCGCCGGCTCCTGCTGCTGTTCGGAATGGCCAATACAAAATTGTACGTGGGCTGCACTGCGGGAACGGTTCTGGCCTTTGCGCTGGTCTATGGACTGATCTACTCCATGACAGCCAGATCTTACTATAAAATAGTGGAAAAAGCATAAAATCGGTGAAAAAGCACAGCTGTGTTTGCTGTGAAGTATTGAAGTTTTGATATGGCAATGCTACAATAAAGGGGCGTGTCAGGAAGCAGAAAAGTTTCCGGACACGCTCTTATTTACATGTACAACGAACTATAGCGATGCACTAATTTATTGGATCGCTGTAAGACGAGACGCTGGTGATCGCTGCACAGATCGGAGAAGCCTGCAAAGGTGCTTTTCATAGTTGCGTTTTATAACGGAATGTACATACAATGGAGGAAATCGATGAAAAGAGAAAGTTTCAGAAAAGGTATGAAGGATGGAGTTCCCATCGCTCTTGGATATTTTGCGGTATCCTTTACCTTTGGCATGATGGCTGTTGCCGGCGGCTTGCGTATCTGGCAGGCAGTTCTGATCTCCCTGACCAACCTGACATCGGCCGGTCAGTTTGCGGGACTGGACATTATTTTTGCGGGAGGCTCCATGTGGGAGATGGCAATGACCCAGCTGATCATCAACCTGAGATACTGCCTGATGTCATTTTCCCTGTCCCAGAAATTCCGGCGTGAGGAGTCCGGTATCCTGAAATACATCGCTGCTTTTGGTATCACCGATGAAATTTTCGGGATCAGTGCGGCCCAGGAGGGAAAGGTCAGCGTATTTTATAATTACGGAGCCATGTGCGTGGCAATTCCCGGATGGACTCTTGGAACTCTGGCAGGAGGAATCTCCGGAAGCCTTTTGCCGGATTTTATGCTTAGTGCGTTGAGCGTTGCCATTTACGGAATGTTCCTGGCCATCATCATCCCGCCGTCCAAAAAGAGCAGACCGGTTCTTGGGGTGGTTGTGGCATCCATGGCAGTCAGTACTGTTTTTGCGGTGACACCGGTGTTAAAACAGGTATCATCCGGATTTATGATCATTATCACAACACTTCTGGTAGCAGGCCTGGCAGCTTATTTCTGCCCGCTGGAAGAGAAAGGGGAAGCCGTTCATGAGTCATAATGTATATCTTTATATCCTGGTGATGGCAATTGTCACCTATCTCATCCGTATGCTGCCCCTTGCTCTTGCAAAAAACGAGATCAGAAGCCCGTTTATCAAGTCCTTTCTGTATTATGTGCCATATGCCTGTCTGGCAGCCATGACCTTCCCGGCTATCCTGAAAGCCACAGACAGCATCATCTCCGGCGCTGCAGGTTTCCTGGTAGCACTTATTGCTGCATATAAGGAAAAAAGCCTGATCACAGTAGCCCTGCTGGCGTGTGCGGCGGTGTTTATCGTGGAGAGGGTTCTGGTATTTATCTGAAAAGTATAATATGCAGGAGGGAGCTTCGAAAAGCTCCCTCCTTTTTCATTTATTCACCTAAAAATCCAAGATCGATCTCTCCGTTAAACACCGTAGTTGCAGGTCCTGTCATATATACAAGGTTTTCATCTCTTTCCCAGGAGATGTTTAAGTCTCCGCCAAGAAGCTGTACAGTAACCGGCTTGCTGCCGTCAACCTTGTCATTGAGGATGGAAGCTACCGTAACTGCGCAGGCGCCTGTGCCGCAGGCAAGAGTTTCTCCGGAGCCACGCTCCCATACACGCATCTTTACGGTGTGGCGGTCGATCACCTGAACAAACTCAGTGTTGACTCTGTCCGGGAAGCATACGTGATTTTCAAAGGACGGGCCGATCTTTTCCAGGTCAAGGCTGTCCACATCGTCTACGTAGATGATGGCATGAGGATTACCCATGGAAACTGCGGTCATGTGATATTCTTTTCCGTCGACGGTGATGGGAACGTCGATCACCTGCTCGGTTTCGGCAACCACCGGGATCTCTTTTGCAGTGAGGATCGGGGAGCCCATGTTGACTTTTACCATGGAGGCCTTGCCGTCGTGGATGGTAAGATCCACATATTTGATACCGCTTCTTGTGGCGATGCTTAAAGAAGTTTTGTCCACAATGCCGTGGTCGTAGACATATTTGGCAACGCAGCGGATACCGTTTCCGCACATGGCACCCTGAGAGCCGTCCAGATTGTACATATCCATCTCGCAGTCTGCAATCTCAGACGGGCGGATCAGGATCAGACCATCGGAACCAATGCCAAAATGACGGTCGCTGACAAATTTTGCCACTGCGGCCGGATCCTTAACAGTCTCCTCAAAACAGTTTACATATACATAATCGTTTCCAATGCCGTGCATTTTCGTGAATTTCATAATAGTAACCTCCTCTTGTTTATGAATAGTATACTTGTTTTTTCTGTTGGAGCACAAGCCCCCATGGAAAAAACACGCAGGTTTTTTCCATTTGTTGCCTTTAATAGTATAGTATATTGGACAATTGTTATTGAAAAGTGAATTTTCCCTGTGAAATTCCCATAAATTACAGGTGGATTTTCGGATTTATGGGTTTTATATGCTTGCATTTTGTCAGAAACATGGTATCATAAAACAAAGTAATATGCATGGAGATGTATAATTATGCTGTACATTACGAATTGGACTGACAGAAGCAGAGAGACAGTTAACGTAAAGTACATAGAATTCAGGAGGAAGAAAAAATGAAGAGAAAATTTATGGCACTTGCACTTGCAGCAGCTATGACAGTTTCTATGACATCCGCTGTTTTTGCAGCAGATGAGATCAAGAGCGCAGATGATCTGGAGGGTAAGAAGATCGGTGTTCAGCTTGGAACAACCGGTGATGCAGACGCTACAGAGGTTAAAGACGCAACAGTAGAGAGATACAACAAAGGTAATGACGCTGTTATGGCTTTGAAACAGGGTAAGATTGACTGCGTAGTGATCGACAGCGAGCCTGCCAAGAAATTTGTTGAGAAAAACGATGATCTTGAGATCGTTGAGGATATTTTTGATAAAGAGGAGTATGCAATCTGTCTTTCCAAAGATAATGCAGACCTTACCAAAGAGTTCAACGAAGCGCTGAAGGAGCTGAAGGATGACGGAACTCTGGATTCCATCAGAGATAACTACATCGGTGATGATGCAGGTAAGACACCGTATGAGACTCCTAAGGATGCAGATCACTCCAAGGGAACTCTTACCATGGCAACAAACGCAACCTTCCAGCCATACGAATACTATGACGGAGATAAGATCGTAGGTATTGATGTTGATATCGCTCAGGCTGTCTGCGACAAGCTTGGATATGAGCTGAAGGTCGAGGATATGGAGTTTGATGCGATCGTAAATTCTGTTAAATCCGGAAAAGCTGATTTTGGTGCTGCAGGAATGACAGTAACAGAGGATCGTAAAAAGAGCGTTGATTTCACTGATCCGTACACAACTGCAGAGCAGGTTGTTATTGTAAAGAAATAATTTTGCACAGAGAAATCAGAGGATTCTGAACGGATAAGCTGAGAAACAGATATTCGTTGCAGGGTTCAGTAGCGAATGATCAGGTTCCGGATATCCGGGTATGTTTTCCGGATTTCGGAACCTGTAGTTTTGGAAAGGGTGGAAATTTTGAGTCTTATTGAACAGTTTCAGTTTAACTTTCTGGACGACAATCGCTGGCAGTTCATTTTGTCCGGTCTGAAAAATACCATCATCATTACTTTTTTTGCTGTACTTCTTGGTATTTTTCTGGGATTTGTCATTGCTATTGTCCGTTCTACACATGATAAGACAGGTAAGCTTAAGATCCTTAATGTGATCTGTCGTGTTTATCTGACTGTGATCCGTGGCACCCCAACGATGGTACAGCTGCTGATCGTATTTTATGTTATTTTTGCAACCATAGATCCGGGTAAGATAGTTGTTGCCATTATCGCCTTTGGTATGAACTCTGCTGCATACGTGGCTGAGATCGTCCGTTCCGGTATCATGTCTATTGATCAGGGGCAGTTTGAGGCAGGACGGAGCCTGGGTCTTAACTATACACAGACTATGATCAAGATCATTCTTCCGCAGGCGGTCAAGAACATCCTGCCGGCCCTTGGAAACGAGCTGATCGTACTTTTGAAGGAGACATCCATCAGTGGTTATATCGGACTTATGGATCTGACCCGTGGCGGAGACATTATCCGAAGCCAGACCTACAGTGCACTGTTCCCGCTGCTGGTAGTAGCTGCGATCTATCTTGTGATCGTTTGCTTCCTTACCTATCTGGTAGGAAGACTTGAAAGGAGGCTGAGAACCAATGAGCGTAAGTAATGAAGTGCTTCTGGATGTACAGGGACTTGAAAAGGCCTATGGCGGCAATCAGGTTCTCAACGGGATCACCACACAGATCCGCAGAGGTGAAGTAGTAGCCATTATCGGACCATCCGGCTGTGGTAAATCTACATTCCTCCGTTCCCTGAATCTCCTTGAGGAGCCGACCGGGGGAAAAATCCTCTTTGAGGGAACCGACATCACAGATTCCAAGGTGGATATCAACCGTCATCGTCAGAAGATCGGAATGGTATTCCAGCAGTTTAATCTTTTTCCACATAAGACAGTAAAAGAGAACATTATGCTCGCGCCTGTGACTCTGAATCTTATGAGTAAGGAAGAGGCTGAAAAAACGGCACTGGAGCTTCTGGAGCGAGTAGGTCTTCCGGATAAGGCAGATTCCTATCCGGACATGCTTTCCGGCGGTCAGAAGCAGCGTATCGCCATTGCAAGATCTCTTGCCATGAACCCGGACGTGATGCTGTTTGATGAGCCTACATCTGCTCTTGATCCGGAGATGGTAGGAGAGGTCCTGGAACTGATGCAGGAGCTTGCAAGATCCGGCATGACCATGGTTGTGGTAACTCATGAGATGGGCTTTGCCCGCGAGGTGGCAACCAGAGTCCTCTTCATTGATGAAGGAAAGATCCAGGAAGAAAACTCTCCTAAGGAATTCTTTGCAAATCCAAAGAATAAGAGACTTCGTGAGTTTCTTTCAAAGACATTATAATGACATTATAAATATAAGAATATTAAAAACGGATGCTTTATCCTCCTGTGGAAATGCTGCAGGAGATAAAGCATCCGTTTTTTATAGTTACAGAATAGTGACGTAGTTATTTCACCGGCTGGTTCAGATCACTGTAGGTTACATCCTCAAAGGGGAGAGAGATGCGTTCTCTTCTAGCAGAGGAAAGGTAGATTCCTTTTACCATTTCCAGGGTTTTTCTGCCTTCCAGTCCGTCGATGGCAACGGGAAGATCCTCACGGACGGAACGATAGAAGTCACGGATCTGCAGGTGATGGCTGCTTCCCCAGTAATCAGGGCCCACATTTGTGGTCTCATAAGTGTTTCGGATCTCGGCATAGGTGCCGTCCAGCTCGTAATAGCCCATGTCCTGCTTAAGACCCAGGCGTCCTTTTTCTCCGATCAGTTCAATATTGATCGGGGAATCGGCTCCGTAAATGTTGCATGCATATAGATTATAAAGACAGCCGTTTTTGAACATGATAGCAGCGTCTGCGGCATCCTCTACCTTTACAAAATGGTGGACATAATTATGGATACTTCCGTCGATCCATTCCACATCGGAATCCAGCATATATCGAACACGATCAATGCTGTGGATCGCCTGGTCGATGAGAACACCGCCGCCCTCTTTGTCCCATGTTCCCTTCCAGTCACTTCCGCTGTAATAGTCGAGCGGACGGTTCCAGGTCAGATAGGAACGTGCGGTAAGGATTTTTCCGAAATCACCCCGCTGGATCATTTCGCGGAGCTTTTCCACACTTTTTGTGTAACGTGTCTGGAAGATAACGCCCAGCTTTACATGAGTTTCTTCGGCGGTACGGATCATTCTGTCTGCATCCTGAAGACAGGTGGCAATGGGCTTTTCGGTAAGGACGTTAATGCCGGCTTTCATGGCTTTGATGGCCATGACCGGGTGCAGGAAATGCGGCAGACAGAGATGTACCACATCAATATCCTTATCCAGGATCTCATCAAAGTCCGTAGTCCAGGAACAGTTAAATTCCTCTGCAAAGGCTTTGGCAAGAGCTGGATCTTTGTCAACGGCATATACTAATTCTACTTCATCGCTGAGACGATGGAATGCATCCGCATAAGAGACGGAAATACGGCCGCAGCCTACAATAGCAGCTTTCAGTTTTTTCATGGCTTCCTCCTTATATCATCCGATAAAAAAATTCGTCGGATCCTGATTTGTAAAAGAATAGTGGATATCAAAAAAGTATTTCATGGCTCCGTTCAGGAATGAATCACTCTGGAGCTGGGAGTAACGGACAGTCACGTTATCTACCATCCTGCGGAACCCGGTTTTTTTCAGGTCTTCCCGTACTTCATTGAGAAAATATTCGCCAAGATCCGGAATCTTTCCGCCAAGAACGATCAGAGATGGATTTACGGTACTGATCAGATTACTCAGGGCGATGGACAGCTCCCATGCCATCTCCTTTACCATAGCAAGAGCGGTTGGATCGCGGAAGGTGGCAGCCTTTCCCAGATCTGAGAAGGTGATTTCTGAAAGTGCGCTTAAGGATGGAATCTGTCCGAATTCCGGGATCCTGTTTTTCAGAGCCTGCTCCGAGATCATAACTTCCAGACATCCGTGATTTCCGCAGATACATTCCGGACCGTGAGGATCAATGGAATAATGGCCGAACTGGGTAAAGGAACCGCTGGCAGTTCCGAGCATACTCCCTTCTGTGAAAAGGGTGGCACCGATGCCGCGGCCGAAATTGAGAAAAGCAAAATTTTTCTCTTTTATATTACCATAGACCTTTTCTGCGTAGGAATAGCAGGCGGTATCATTGAGAAGATCAACCGGGTATCCCGGGAATGCAGTCTTCAGAGATTTAATGATCTGAGTGCTTTCCATGGAAGGCAGATTCAGGGTCGTGGAATATACTTCATTGCTGGAGGCGTCGATCATGGCGGACATTACTATGCAGATGCCAAGGATACGGTCAGGAGCACAGTGTTCCAGAATGGATTCCCGGAAACAGGAGCCGGAGCATGCGACATGATTTTCATCTTCGGAAAGCTTCCGTGATTCATGAAAGACGGAAGTACCGGCAATGTCCACAAGATAAGCTTCGACAGCATTTTCATGCCAGTTCATGACAACAACGTAGTAGCTGTTCATCCGGACCTGGAGGCAGTTCGGCTTACGTCCGATGCTGTCGGATTCTCCGATACCGCTGTCCACAATGAATCCCCGTTCGATCAGTTCATCTACAAGAGTAGATACGGTTGTTTTGCTGAGCTTCGTCTGCTTGGCAAGGTGTGCTCTGGATATTCCGGGACTGGAATAGATGGAAGTATAGAGCCGTTTCATATTCGTGTTCTTAATAACCTGCTGATTAACAAGTTTCATAGTTTCTTTTCATCTCCAATCCTTTAAAAATAAACGGTACCGAAAAATATTAGTAAAGTCTCCGCACTAAATATATCCTATCATAGATACAGAAAATAATCAATATGTGGCTGTACAAAGAAAATATTGACTATCATAGAAGAAAAAATGTAAAAATACGACAATTCTAAAATGAAGAGCAATATAACACAGGCATTTTTTTGGAAGACTGGTAAAAAAATGGAGATAAATAGTACAGTGACAGGAATAATTGATTACAAATGCGCAAAATGCACAAAAAAATACTTGGAATATTGTCTATTATACAAGAAATGCACATTGAAAGACGGAAAAACTGGAAAGAATGTTGACAGATACGGCAAAGGATGCTATCCTAAATCCAAGCTAAGAGCAGCAAAAAAGAGAGCTTGTAGCAAGAAACACAGACATTTTTGCAAAAAGCTTTTATTTTTTGGAATATTAGTTAGGTCACTGGACAAATAAAGAGAGGTAGAGAGATGAGAATAGGCGTGATTGGATGCGGCGGAATGGGAACGACTCATTACTTATCCCTGAAAGTCTTATCAGAAAAAGAGGATGATGTTGAGGTAGTTGCCCTGTCTGACTGCAGAAAAGAATTTCTGGACAAAGCGGCATCATATTTTCCGGAAGCTGCCACATATGAATACGGAATGGAACTGATCGAAAAGGAGCAGCTGGATATTGTACATATCTGTCTTCCAAGCTATCTGCATGCAGAACATGCAGTGAAGGCACTGGAAAAAGGGATGAATGTACTGGTGGAAAAACCGGTATGTCTGACCGAAGAGGATTGCCAGATGCTTCTTGAAGCAGAAAAAAGATCCGGGAAGAAGGTTATGGTAGGCCAGGTAGTACGTTCCTTTGAGGAATATAAATATCTGAAGGAAGCTTACGACACAGAAAAATTCGGAAAGCTGAAATCCATTACTATGGAGCGTATCAGCGGAGATGTGAAATGGGGATTTGAGGACTGGTTCCATAATGAAGAAAAGAGTGGTTCCGTTGTGCTGGATCTTCACGTACATGATCTTGATTTTCTGCGTTATATGCTGGGTGAGCCGGACAGCTTCCAGGTAAAAGCCAGCAGATTTGAAAGTGGCATGATCAATCATATCATCACGGAGTATGAATTCGGAGATGTTTTTGCTACAGCAGAGGGTATTTGGGATGAGTCATCGGCAATGAAGTTCCATGCAGCGTTCCGTGCACATTTTGAGGATGCTACGATAGAATTTAACGGTGCTCAGTCACCGAGCCTGACAGTATATAAGAAAGACGGAACTGTGGAGACGCCAGAGCTCAAAGCTGAATATGAAGGCGAGAGTGATGTGGCGGGAATCAATGTCTCCAATCTGGGACCATATTATACAGAGATCAAATATTTCCAGGAATGCGTCAGAGAAGATAAACCTGTAGAGGTTGCTCCTCTGATCGAAGGAGTAAGATCCGTACAGCTTGGGATTAAAGAGTGGAATGCGGCAAAAGAGTATGTAAACGCACACGAAAGTAAATAATGAAATTTTCACTGAAGGCAGTGAGAAAAAAATAAAAAAGCTATTCAAAAGGAGGATATGCAAATGAAAAAAAGAGTGATTTCTATTCTGTTATCAACAGCAATGATCTCATCAATGGTAGTTGCAGGAGGGGTAACTGCACATGCTGAGGAAAATGTAACACTGAATGTATTTGATGCACATGCTTATGGTCTGGATGAGTATGACGAGATGGTAAAAGCCTTCGAGGAATCACATCCGGGTGTGACTGTTGATGTACAGCATGCAGCCAACGATTACGACACACTGCTTCAGTCCAGAGTAAACTCCGATGATATACCAGACGTATTTGATGCTGAGGCCGGAACAAAAGCGAAAATGTATTATGATTACGCTTACGACTGGAGCAATGATACAGAAGTTCTGGACAAGTTCAATGAGGACGCTGTAAACCTTGGAAAAGATGACGAGGGAAATGTAAAATCTCTTCCATGGACCTATGAGAACATGGGCCTGATCTACAACAAGGACTGCTTTGAGAAAGCTGGTATCGACAAGCTTCCGACAAACATGGATGAGCTGGAAGAGGCATGCAAGAAGCTGAAGGATGCAGGCATCACTCCGTTTGCACTTGCTGCAAAGGAAACATGGGTATTAGGACAGGTTGCAACACATTTCATGATCGACAAAGACAAAACAGCTGCTGAGACAGTAGATGCGATCAAATCCGGTGAGACAGCATTTGCAGATATGCCTAACTGGGGGAACCTTTACAAATTCCTTGATCTTGCTGTAGAGTATGGTCCGGACAAGCCGCTTGAGGTTGACTGGGAGACATCAGAGAATATGCTTGCAAACGGCGAAGCAGCTATGATCCATATGGGTGACTGGTGCCAGTCTACACTGGATTCCTTTAATCCGGATGCAAATCTTGCATTTCTTCCATTTCCGGTAGGCGCCGGTGAAGATGATGCAACTGTATTATCCTCCTGTAACTGGACTTATATTGTAAATAAAGATTCCAAGAATCTGGATCTTGCAAAAGAGTATTGTGAGTTTATCCTTACATCCGAAGAAGGCCAGAAATGGATGGCAGAAGGTGTAGGAGCTGTTCCTGGTGCAAAGTCTGATATGGAAGTGACCGGCGCTCTTGCAAATGATGCCAAGACCTATATCGACGCTGGAAAGACAAACGGCTGGATCCACACGATTGCTCCTGGCAGCTACGCAGATGAGTGTGGTCCGTATATCCAGTCTTACATGCTTGGAGACATGAGCGCAGATGAAGTAACACAGCTCTTCCAGGATTTCTGGACATCAGCAGAGTAACAAGGAACTCCAGGAGCCGAAGAGAAACAGATTTGTTGATTTTGGGCTGACGGAATGTAACTGACAAAAGAGGGAGACAGGCAGCAGCTTTGCCTGTTTCCCAAATATAAACCAAAGAAAAAATGAATTTCTGGAGGGGATAGGATTGAAAAACAAAAAAACAAAGGATCTGGCAATTTTTGCATTGTTTGTCTTTCCGGCAG
This sequence comes from Blautia sp. 2227st1_G12_2227SCRN_220401, assembly GCF_039062885.1. Taxonomy (NCBI): domain Bacteria; kingdom Bacillati; phylum Bacillota; class Clostridia; order Lachnospirales; family Lachnospiraceae; genus Blautia; species Blautia sp. 2227st1_G12_2227SCRN_220401. The sequence continues at coordinate 63,964 of NZ_JBCLNI010000018.1, forward strand.
TCGTTTTTGTACTGTTTGCCACAGATATTCCATTTGTAATGAATCTGTACTATTCGGTATTTAATTGGAATGGAATCGGCAAGAACATGGAATTTGTAGGACTTGCCAACTATGTGAAGATCTTTACTGCTGACCCGCTTTTCTGGAAAGGTGTCAGATTTACTCTTAAATTTGCAGTATTTTATGTTGTTATCGTAAACATTGTTTCTCTCACAGTCGCTATCGTAATGGCACGTGAGAACAAAGTGAACAGTCTTGGTCGTGCTTTTTATTATATTCCTTATATCATCAGTCTGACAGCGATCAGTCTGATCTGGAAATTTATCCTGGGACCTGGCTTTGAGGCTCTTTACAGTGTTACAGGATGGGAATTCTTTAACTGGAGCTGGCTTGGAACACCGAAGCTTGCTTTTTATGTGGTTGTTGTCATGGCAGTATGGCAGAATCTTGGTTTTTACATGGTCAATTATATCGCAGGAATCATTGCAGTTCCGGGAGAGCTTCTGGAAGCGGCAAGAATCGACGGAGCAACTTCTTTCCAGGTATTCCGCAAGATCACAATTCCGATGATCATGCCTGCGATCTCGATCTGTATGCTGACATCAATGACATTTGCGTTTAAGTTATTCGATATTATTATGGTATTTACAAAGGGCGGACCTGCGAATTCAACTGTTTCCGTTGCGTATAATATTTATAAGGAAGCTTTTGTTAACAGCAAATATGGTCTTGCTACTGCCAAATCTCTTGTATTTGTAGTATTTGTTCTGATCATTACAGCAATTCAGATGAAGATTACCAAGAGTAAGGAGGTTGAGGCATAATGAAGAAGAAACCAAAGAACCTGCGGCAGGTGAATGCACTGACGATCATTATTTTTGTATGTGCGATCTTCTGGCTGATGCCGCTGGTATTGATCTTTATAAACTCATTTAAACCCTATAATGATATGCTGCAGGACTTTCTGGCTCTGCCCAAGTCATGGAGCCTGAAGATGTATATGGAGACCTGGACGAAATTCGGTTTCCCGTCTCTGATCTTTAATACATTGCTTTATACATTCTGCACTGTCATCCTGGTAGTGCTTATGGCGCCGATGGCAGCCTATAAGCTCGCAAGAACAAAAAGCAGACTTAGCAAAATATGCTTTGTTCTGATCATCATGCCGATGATGGTTCCGTTCCAGTCTTACATGATCACCTTGACAAGACTGGTTTCCAACGTGAAACTGACTGGAACAAGAACCGGATATATTCTGGTAAGTGTGGGCTTATGTATGCCTCTGGCAGTATACATGATCCATGGATTTGTAAAAAATGTTCCTATCGATCTGGAAGAGTGTGCATGTATTGACGGCGCAGGTAAGATCCGCACCTATTTCAGCATTGTACTTCCGCTTCTGAAACCGATCCTCACGACGGTCGTTGTTTTGGATGCACTGGCAACCTGGAATGATATCATCACCAACCAGCTGATCGTTGGCGGAAACACAGTGGCAATGAATATCCAGAATGCACTGTACATGCAGTTTTCCGCACAGACAGCAGACTGGGAGCATGCACTTCCCGGAATCGTAATGTCCATGATACCGAGTCTTATCTTCTTTGTTGTGATGCAGAAGCATATTGTAGGTGGTATTACTGCCGGTGCGGTAAAAGGCTGATCTTGGTGGTATAAGTAGTATAATATGAGATAATACTGGAAGGAGAACAGAACCTATGAAAGTTGGAGTTTTGATCGAATTTACAAGCAATACAGATATTGATGCAAAATTTGCGGAGCTGAAGGAAATGGGTGTGGATAGCTGCCAGCTGGTATGTTGGGATCGTCCAACACTTCAGGACGATGCTATGGCAGAGGCTATTAATAAAGGTCTGGAGAAATACGGGATCCACGCAACCGCATTCTGGTGCGGATGGGAAGGCCGCAGAGTATGGGATTTCTATGAAGGACAGCTGACACTTGGCCTGATTCCGTCTGATTACAGAGTTGAGAGACTGAAGATGCTTATGGAAGGTTCTGACTTTGCGAAAAAGATCCATGTGACAGACCTGGCAACACACGTTGGCTATATGCCGGAAAATCCATACGACCCGAAATACGAGGAAGTATTGGTTGCATGTAAGGCTATTGTGGAAAAATGTAAGGAAAATGGTCAGAACTTCCTGTTTGAAACAGGACAGGAGACTCCTGTAACATTAAAGCGTGCGATCCAGGATATTGAGAAAGCTGTCGGAAAAGGAAATGTGGGAATTAACCTTGATCCTGCAAACCTGATCATGTACGGAAAGGCAAATCCGGTAGATGCTCTGGAGGTTTTCGGTGAGTATGTCATGGGAATTCACGGAAAAGATGGAAAATATCCAACAGATGGACATTATCTGGGTGATGAGGTTCCCCTTGGCCAGGGTAAAGTAAATTATTCTGCATTTATTGCAAAGCTGAAAGAGATCGGTTATCAGGGAGATATTACCATTGAGCGTGAGATCTCCGGTGAGGAACAGAAAAAAGATATCCGTATGGCCAAGGAGCTTCTGGATAAACTGATCGCAGAATAAGAGCTGAGGAAAAAACTATGATTATTTACGCAGGAAAAGATTATCAGGATGTAAGCAGAAAAGCAGCCAATATCATGTCTGCACAGATTATCATGAAACCGGATGCAGTTCTTGGACTGGCTACCGGTTCCACGCCTGTGGGCATGTATGCACAACTGGTAGAATGGTACAAAAAAGGGGATCTGGATTTTTCCAGGGTGACAAGTGTGAATCTGGATGAGTACAAGGGACTTTCCGGCGACAATGACCAGAGCTACCGCTATTTTATGGAT